>JBDSIP010000059.1:0-19325 GCA_039917915.1 Thermoflexales bacterium | reverse complement strand
GCTCATGGCTCATGGCTCATGGCTCATGGCTCACGGCTCAAGGCTCATGGCTCATGGCTCATGGCTCATGGCTCACGGCTCACGGCTCATGGCTCATGGCTCATGGCTCACGGCTCATGGCTCAAGGCTCAATATGTCCACACTCGATCTCATAAACCTCCGCAAGCAATTCGGCACGATCGGCAAGCCCGTCGTGGCCGTCAACGACCTCAACCTCCAGGTTGAGGACGGCGAATTCCTATGCATTCTCGGCCCCAGCGGCTGCGGAAAATCCACTGCGCTGCGCATGATCGCCGGCTTTGAAGAGCCGTCCTCGGGCGATGTCCAGATCGACAAGCAAAGCGTGGTCAACATGCCGGCCAACAAACGCCCGACCGCGATGGTGTTCCAGAAATACACGCTCTGGCCGCACATGAAGGTGTATGACAACATCGCCTTCGGCCTGCGCCTGCGCCACCTGCCCAAGCAGCAGATCGACCGGGATGTCCGCGATGCGCTTGAGCTGGTCCACCTGGGCGAATACGGTGACCGCTACCCCGCCCAGCTCTCCGGCGGCGAACAACAGCGGGTGGCCATCGCCCGCGCCCTCGTCCTGCGCCCCAAGATCCTGCTGCTCGACGAGCCTTTCTCAAACCTCGACGCGCTGCTCCGCGTCCGCCTGCGCGAGGAACTGCGCATGATCCAGCGCAGCCTGAAGATCACCGCTGTCTTCGTCACCCACGACCAGGAGGAGGCGCTCAGCCTGGCCGACCGCATCGCGGTCATGCGCAAGGGCGAGCTGCAGCAGTTGGCCAAGCCCGCCGTCATTTACGCCACCCCGCGAAATCTCTTTGTCGCCGACTTTATCGGGGCAATGAACATGCTCGATGGCGTCATGGGCGGCGGTCACATCCGGGTGGGCGATAAGCAGTTGCCGGCGCCGGCCGGGGCGGGCGATGGCGCGGCCAAGGTCGCGATCCGCCCGGAGGATGTCGCCGTCGTCGCCGATGGCACGGAAAATTCGTGGAGTGGGACCGTTACGCAGATGAGCGACCTCGGCCACTACCGCAAGGTGTTTGTGAAGAACGAGAGCCTGGGCCTGCTCAAGCTGTTTCTGCCCAAATCGGTGGACACCAGCGAAGGCGGGACACTCAGCTTCAAGCCGACCCGCTATCTGGTCTTTCAGGGTCAGGACAAGCCGGCCGAGATTCACCTTTAGCCAGTTTGATGAGCAACCACACCATCGTCGCCCATCGCGGCGCGTCCAGCTACGCCACCGACAACACCATCGATTCGTATACCCTCGCCGCCGCCCAGGGCGCGCAGATGATCGAGCTTGATATTCGGCGCACGAGCGACGGCCAGTTGCTGGTCTTTCACGACAGCACGATCCCCATCCCGGGCGAGTGCGAGCAGCGGGTGGAGCGGCTGACCCTGGATGCGCTGCTCGACATCCCGCTCGCGAAAGGGGAGCGCATCCCGCGCTGGGAAGACGTCCTTGCGCTGGCCAAAGAACTCGATGTCGGGATCTATATCGAACTCAAGGACACCGATCCGGCGTTGACCACCCACCTGGTTAACACGCTTCGCGAGGCGCGCTGGCTCGACCGCTGCATCCTATTAGGGTCGCGCCCCGATCACGTCTTTTTCGTTCGCGAGATCGCCCCGGAGGCGCAGACCGCCTTCAGCTATCGCAACGCCAGCATCGACCCGATCCTCATCGCCCAGGCCTGCAACGCCACTGGGCTGAACCTGGCCTGGGAGGACTATCCGGACCCGTGCGCGCTGATCACTCCCGCCTGGCTGGCCCGCGTCCGCGCGGCCGGTCTGCGGATCATGAGCTGGCACGAGGAGCGCGAGCCGGTTATGCGTCAATTGGTTGCGTTGGGCATCGAGGACCTGTGCACCAATGACCCGGCCATGACCCGGCGCGCGATCGAGGCAGTCGGCGCAACGCTCGCGCCCCGCGCAGGCTGACGCGCACTCATGTTGAGGTTGAGTCCCGGCCCGGACGGCATGGCCACCTATGCGGGCACACTC
Organism: Thermoflexales bacterium; assembly: GCA_039917915.1. Lineage (GTDB taxonomy): Bacteria > Chloroflexota > Anaerolineae > J036 > Brachytrichaceae > Brachythrix. The sequence continues at coordinate 17,306 of JBDSIP010000059.1, read as the reverse complement.
ACTGGAGCCGATTGCAAGCGCAACATCGCCCACGGCTTTGAGGTCCCGGCCGGCGTCACCCGGCTGCGGATCCGGATGTCGTTCGCCCCGCACCGCGTGGCCGGGTTCAACAACATGATTACGCTGAGCGCCTTCGACCCGCTCGGCTTTCGCGGGGCCGGCCACCGGCATGGCAATGTCCACGAGGTCGCCATTGACCCGCGCAGCGCCACGCCAGGTTTCATCCCCGGCCCGATCCGGGCCGGCGCGTGGCAGATCACCCTCGACACCCACATGGTGATGCCCGACACACCCGTCGCTTACACCCTTGAGGTTGAGGTCAGCGTCGAGCCTGCGCCCATCCCGGAACCCCCCGCCCCGAACCCTCAGCCCCAGCCTCGCGCCCCCCAACCCACAGGCCCGCGCTGGTTTCGGGGCGACCTGCACGCCCACTCCGTCCATTCCGACGCGATCTGGACCGCCGCCGATCTGGCCGCCTGGGCGCGCGCCGAAAAGCTTGACTTTGTCAGTTTGACCGACCACAACACGGTCTCGGGGCTGGCGGAGATACTGGCATTGGGCGGGCCCGATCTGCTCACCCTGGGCGGGATGGAATTCACCACGTTCTGGGGGCATGCGCTGATGCACGGATCGCATGACTGGATGGACTGGAGGACGCGCGATGGCCACGGGATGGCGGCCATCGCGACAGCGGTCGCCGCGCGGGGCGGGACGTTCATCATCGCCCACCCTCGTGCCCAGGGCGATCCGCATTGCACGGGCTGCCGCTGGGTCTATGACGAGGTCTTCCCCGGCCCGGCCCGGGTGGTCGAGGTGTGGAACACCGCCTGGAACAGCGACAGCCACAACGAGGATGGGCTCGCGCTGGCCTACGAATGGCTCAATGCCGGTTATCGGATGGCCTTGACCTCGGGCACGGACAATCACGGCCGCGGCACGGGGCATCGAGACCGGGGGGCGCAATCGCACTACGGCTTCGACCATGTGTATGCGCAGGCGCTGACCGAGGCGGACATTTTGTCAGCGGTGCGGGCCGGGCACCTCTATATTTCGGCGGGGCCGCGCCTGAAGATCAGTGCCCAGGCCGGCGCCGCGACCGCGATGATGGGCGACGCGCTCAGCCCGAACGCGGGCGCGACAGAGATCCACATCGCCTGGTCGGATGCGCCGGCCGGCGCCCAGATCAGCCTGATCACCGATGGCCAGATCCGCCAGACTTGGGCGGCGACCGAGAGCGGCGAAGAGCGCAGAGCGCTCGGTCTTGATGACGCGGGCTGGTGTCTGGCAACCCTGCGCGAAGCCGCTGGCCGGATGCTTGCTCTCACCAATCCGGTGTTCCTCTCCCGCTTCCAGGCGCGATAGAAACTTAACATAACCGACCTGTCAGGTGGCGGGTTCCCCGCCACCTGACAGGTCGGTTATGTTAAGTTTTGGTAAATTGCCACGGTCTCAGCCAGCCATCGCTCGCGCGCGTAGCGTTCACGCGGAAACGCCTGCGCCCGGCCGGTGTAGTTCGCATAATTCGCCATCAACCGGTGGAGGCCCTCGCGCGCATCTTCCGGTGTGGCCCCCCGTGTCACGACCCCAACGCCCTCCCCGCTGACCTCGTCGGACATCGGGATCTGAGTGGAGAGCAGCACCGGCCGCCCGACGGCCAATGCCTCCATGAGCGAGTTGGGATAGGCCTTGACGATCGAGCTGTCGCTGACCAACAACGCGGCCGCGTGGGCGTCGGTGAGTGCCGCAGCCACGTCCACCCGCGCATCGATGATCGCCACCCGCTCGGCCAGACCACGCGCAGCGACACGCGCGCGCATGGATTCAAACAGCCGGCCGCGCCACAAAAAGCTCAGGCGCAGACGATCATCGGCGCTTGCCGCATCAAGCAGGGCATCGACCCCTTTGCGGATGAAGTCGATCTCAGACCACGGGGCCGAAGCGATCAGCACTTTGAAGGGATCGCCCAACGAATACGCGCGCGCGGCCGCACGTGGGAATCGCGCCAGGTCAATGCCGGGCGTCACTGTGACGACACGTGGTGCGCCCCAGGTCCGCGCCAGCGCCGCGTCGCGCGGTCCGGTCACGGTGAGGGTTGCCGCTGCGCTAATGGGGCCGGCATTTATTGGGCGATCAGGACGCAGCCCGGCGACAACGCTGTACACGATCGGGCGGCGCAGGAACCCGAGCAACGGAAAATGGCGAAGCCCGCCGTGAAGAAGGTGAAAGACATCGGTCTCAGCTTCGATCCGCCGCAGGGCCGGGAGCAGCCACAGCCCAAACAACCGCTCAGGGAATAACCGGCGAAGGCGCTCCGGCGGAGAAATGTGGACTCGCTGCCCATCGACACGCGTCAGCAGAGCGGCGACATCCTGGGCAACCGCTTCGCGCGCCGGATCGCTCCCGCGCGGATAGGTGACAAGAAAGGTAACTCGCGGCCGCATCCCGAGATGGTACCACCTACCCCATCCGTCGCGGCACCTGCCACGGTGCCACCAGCGGGCTGAGTCCACGGGCGCGCGGCGTGGCGCCTGCCCGGGCACGAAGCGCCGCGGGCAATCCGGCGATGGCATCGAGTCGGCCAAGCATTGGCCCGGGATCGCGCCGCGCGATCAGCGCGTAGACCACGGCCGCAAGATCATATCCGGCGACGATGGGCAAATCGCGCCAACGGCTGTTCTTGGCTGCCAGCCAGACCTTGTTTCGCCCGAGCAGCCTGGTCTTGAAGCGCGATCCCTCGCCAGCGGTCGCGGAAGTGACATGCCGGACTAACGCGTTGGGTGCGTAGACGCAACGCCAGCGGCTGCGCTGGGCGCGCCAAGCCAGGTCGACGTCTTCCAGATACGAGACAAAGCGCTCATCCAGCAAACCAATCTCGTCGAGCATGGTCCGCCGGTAAAGGGCGGCGCCCCCTGACGCGCCAAACACTTCGGCGGGTTCCTGGGCTGCGCTCACGGGTTGTCCGCGCAGGCGATCCCAGGCAATGGCCGCCCGATCCAGGGCAATGCCCGCGCTCTGGACGATGCCAGGCGCGCCATCGAAAACCAATAGGGATGCGCAAGCGCCGACGTCGGGCAGATCGGCCGCGCGCAAGAGCGCGTCCAGCCATTGCGGAGAGGGTTTTGTATCGTCGTTCAACAGGGCCGCAAACGCGCCCCTTCCAGCGCGCAGACCCTGATTCGCGGCGGCAGCAAATCCGCGATTGCGGTCATTGATGATTTGGGTAATGGTCAGACTCGCGTATCCATTCCCGAAACCGCGGGTGGCCTCACCCCTCCTGTTGTCAACCAAAACGACCTCGAAATCGGTGAAGGTCTGCGCGGCAAGCGCGGCGAGGCAATCAGGCAACCAGCGTTGTCCCTGTAGGGTGGGGATCACGATAGACACACGTGCCGGCATCCCGGCGGATTATATCGGCCCGTATAATCTGCCGTCGCATGAACATCTTTATCACCGGGGGCGCCGGCTTTATCGGCTGCAACCTGGCCGCCCACCATCTGTCTCTCGGGCGGACTGTTACGGTCTACGACAATCTCTCCCGTCCTCGAACCCAGCACAACCTCGATTGGCTGATAGAGCAAGCCGACGGGCGCCTGCGCTTTACGCACGGCGATGTGCGCGATCATGATCACCTGCGCAAGGCGGTGGAAAACGCCCGGCCCGACTTGGTCGCGCATCTGGCGGCCCAGGTCGCGGTGACGACCTCGCTGCGCGATCCGCGCGAAGATTTCGAGATCAACGCCCTTGGCACGTTCAACACGCTCGAAGCGATTCGTGCCCAGGAGCATCCACCCGCCCTGATCTTCGCCTCGACCAACAAGGTCTACGGCGGGATGGAAGATGTCCCGGTGGTTCAAGAGGCGGATCGCTATCGTTATCGCGATCTCCCCAACGGCGTCTCCGAAGCTCAGCCGCTGGACTTCCACTCACCCTATGGCTGCTCCAAAGGCGCAGGCGACCAGTATGTTCGGGACTATGCCCGCATCTATGGGTTGCGGACGGTCGTCTTTCGGCAGAGCACGATCTACGGCATTCGCCAATTCGGGGTAGAGGACCAGGGCTGGCTCGCCCACTTCATCATCGCCATCGTCAAGGGGCGACCCCTCAGCATCTACGGCGATGGGCGGCAGGTGCGCGACATGCTCAACGTGCGCGATCTGATCGCGGCTTATGATGCCGCCTGGGAGCGCATGGCCGCGGTTTCCGGCCAGGTCTTCAATATTGGTGGCGGGGCAGGGAATACCATTTCGATCTGGCGCGAATGTGGTCCCTTGCTTGAAGCTTTGGCCGGCCGGGACATCCCCGTCACTTATGGAGATTGGCGCCCGGGTGACCAGCCGGTCTTTGTCAGCGACAACAGCAAAGCAACTGCACTCCTGGGTTGGAAACCGCAGGTCGACCTGCAAACCGGGATCCGGGCGCTGTGGGACTGGGTCAGTGGAAACGCAGCATTGTTCGATTGAGTCGACCGCGCAACTGCCCTGCGATCCGGAAGCGACATCCCTCGCCATGGCGTAGGCCGGGGCGGGGGATGTCGCTTCTAACAACTGAGTTTAGGGCAATGTTCCACGTGAAACATTGCCCTGGGACGACAGCGGGGCGGACCGGTTTTCACCGATCCGCCCCGCAGACGCGCCTAGCAGGATTTGAACCCACAACCCCTTGATCCGAAGTCAAGTGCTCTATCCAGTTGAGCTATAGGCGCCAGAATTTATGCTACCACATTTGACAGGACCTCAATCAGGCCGTATGATCATTCATTGTGTTGCTGGGTCCTGCGCGGCGGAAGCCTTCGAAACCCGCCAGGATCGGAAGGTAGCAACGGTAAGGAGTCCCTTTCGGGTGTCGTGGGAGTGCCTGGCAACACACTTTCCCCTCAGAAACCAGCGTTAAGATAGCGCCCCTGTGCCCAAGAGGGCGTCGAAACTGGTTGAGGGGTTAAGGATGGAAGAAAGTATTCGAGTGGCAGCACCCGCTTTGCCGGCCCGCGCCGGACGGCGTCGAGCGTGGCTGGCCGTACCCATCATCCTCGGTATCCTGAGTACGCTTACGGCTGGCTACTTCAGCACGCTCACCCCGGCCCAAATCGTAGACGGCGAGCGCATCCTGCCTGTCAGCACCCACCAGACCACCGTCGGCGCTGCGTTGCGCGAAGCGGGGGTCACCCTTCTTCCCGAAGATATTGTGTCGCCGGGGCTCGAATCAGGCTTCAACCGCAACGACGCGATCGTCATCAAACGCGCCATCGCCACCCGAGTCGTACTGGATCACCAGGAGCCCCGGGTCATCCGGACCCAAAGCCGGTCGGCCCGCCAGGTGCTGGCCAAGCTCGGGGTGAGCGTGGGCAACTTCGATCTTGTCACCGTCAACGGAAATTTCAGCGAAGCGCTGCCCGATCAAACGCCTGGAAAAGCCGCCAACGCGATCCCTGAGATTCGATACCGGCCGGCACTGACGCTGAAGATCAGCGACCAGGGACAGAACGTCACCCTGCAAACGACCGGCACCACGGTAGGCGAGGCGCTTATGCAGGCCGGGCGCACCCCATATCTGGCTGATCGCATCACACCGCCCGTTGGCTCGCCCATCGAAAACGGGATGGTTGTTACGGTGATCCGCGCCAAACCGGTGAATGTTGTCGTCGATGGCCGGCGGCTGCGGACCAGAACCCACAGCGCGACAGTCGGCGACGTATTGACCGAGCTCAATATCGTCCTGTATGACCAGGACTTTGCCCGCCCGGCGCTTGGAACCCAGATCGCCGACGACATGGAAATCCAAGTCGTAAGGGTTAAGCGCGAGTTGGTCGTCGTCCAGGACATCATCCCCTTTGACACGCGCTACCAGCCTGATGGCAATCTCGAACTAGACAACACGATTGTGGGCCAGGAAGGCGCGCCGGGCGTGCGGGAAAAACGCACGCTGCTCACCCTCGAGGATGGGGCCGAGGTCAAACGCGAACTGGTGGCCGATTTCATCGCCCGCGAGGTGCAGCCGCGGATCTACAAGTACGGCACGAAGATTGTCGTTCGCAATCTGGACACGCCCAATGGACCCGTCCAGTACTGGCGCACGATTCGAATGTGGGCGACGTCCTACTCGGCCAGCACCGCGGGCACATCGCGAACGGCCCGCAACTACGGCATCGTCAAGTGCGGTATCCCCATGCGCCGGGGCATCGTTGCGGTTGACCCAAACGTCATCCCGCTACGGACTTACGTCTACGTCGACGGATATGGCGAAGGCTACGCCTGCGACACCGGCGGTGCGATCCAGAACAAACGGATCGACCTGGGGTATGACGATGACAATCTAAAGCTGTGGCGGGGCTGGGTGACAGTCTATCAACTGGCGCCGCCGCCGGCCAAGATTCAGTACCTCCTCGCCCCGGAGCGATAGCGGCAATGGAACTGGTCAGCCGGAACCAACTTCAGAACCTTGGAATTGAGCCCAAGAAAAGCCTGGGCCAGAATTTCCTGGTCGATACCGGGACTGCCGAACGGATTGTCGACGCCGTAGGCGTCGAAGCGAATGATCTCGTCTTTGAGATTGGACCAGGCACCGGCGCGCTCACTCGCTCGCTGCTGACGCAGGCCGGTCACGTGATCGCGATCGAACTGGACCCGCGTCTGGTCGAGGCGCTGCGAGAGATCTTCAAGCGCGCGACCAACTTGACGGTCGTCCACGCCGACGCGCTGGAGGCTGACTTCGCGGCCCTGGCGAGCGCGCACGCGCCCACGAACACGGGGATTCGCTTTGTGGGCAACCTGCCGTATTACATCACCTCGGCGATTGTGCGACGAATCCTGGAGAGCGGGCTGGCATGGAAGAGCATTGTCGTGACGGTGCAACTGGAAGTCGCCCAGCGCATGGTGGCCGGGCCGGGTGACATGGGCCTGCTCTCGGTGGCCACCCAGCTTTACAGCAAAGCCGAAGTGCTGATGCGGCTGGCCGCAGGCGCGTTCTATCCCCAACCCGGGATCGACTCGGCAGTAGTCCGGCTTACCCCGCATCCCGCGCCGCTCTTTGACCAGCCCGAGGTTCTGTTTAAGCTCGCCCGGGCCGGTTTCAGTCAGCGGCGCAAACAGCTCATAAACACGTTATCCACTGCAGTCGGGCTGAGCAAGATCGACGCGGCCGAATTGCTCCTGAAGGCCAAGGTCGAGCCCAGCCGCCGCCCCGAGACGCTGACAGTCGCCGAGTGGATCCGGTTGTCTCAGATGTATCTGGCGTTTACACCGTCAGAGCGCGCCGGGTGATACGCGCGGGAACGAGCCTCTGTCAGAATCACGGATGACACGGAGAAGACGGATTTCGCGGAAGGCTCGCGTACGCATGCTCCAGCCCCTTCCGAGGAATCGGCAGCGCCCGTGTCGTCCGTAATTCTGACCGGGGTGTCGCTGCGCCCCTCCGCCTCCGGATTGATTCACGTTACGCTTCCGGAGGTCTCCGCTGCGGTCGACCCCCGGCTATCCGCGGGCACCCCTGCCGGGGTGCGGGGGGTGGGCGCGCGAACACGCGCCGTCGTGGGCGACACCCTCCCCAGTCATCACGCGCATGGGTAGCCGACGGCACTGCCGTCGGCTACCCATGCAGCTCCCCGCCGGATTGCTGGCGTCACCACCCGATCTGTGTCAGAACGCCTCAGCAACATCGGGCAGCCGCCGCAACAGGCTTGCTGCCAAAGAGAATCGGGATCGATGCAAGGGAGATCAAGCCGGGCTTTGCGGATGGCGTGGCGCAGCAGCCCGCATCGCAGCCACAGACCTCTGTTTGAGCGGCGGTGGCGCCCGCCACGGGGTCGACCTCGCAACATCCGCCTGCTGGCCCGGAGCAAACGCCGGTCTCTGGCAGCACAAGGCGCGTGTCGAGGGCGGCCTCCATATCCCCGGCGATGGCGGCAACAACGCTGCGCACCTGCTCGTAGCCGGTCAGCATCAGGAAGGTCGGCGCGCGGCCATAGCTCTTCATCCCAGCGATGTAGAAGCCGGGCTCCGCTTCATGTTTGAGTTCCGCCCAGCCATGCGGCGGGACACTGCCACAGCTATGCAAATTCGGATCAATGAGCGGCGCGAGCGCAGCGGGCGCTTCGTTGCGATCGTCAAGGTTCAGGCGCAGTTCGCGCAGCATCTCCAGGTTGGGGCGAAAGCCGGTGACGGCGACAATCTCGTCAACCATCACGACACGGCCATCCTCAGCAACCACCTCCAGTGCGTTCGCACGGTCGATCCGCCCAATCTGGAATCCAGTGAGAATGGACAGCGCGCCGCGCGCGAGCAGCGCCCGCACCCGGTCGCCCAGCGCGGCACGGGCGCTGAGCTGGTCGTCAGCACCGCCGCCGAACATCTGGCCGGCCTCAGCGCGCCGGATCGCCCAGGTTACACGGGTGGCGGGCTCGTCCTGCACTAGATTCAGAAGCGACAAGAGGGCGTTAAAGGCGCTGTGTCCGCTGCCCACAACGAGGACATGCTTGCCGGCATAGCGGCCGCGATCAACGCCGTCGGCATCGGGAATGCCATACAGGATGCGATCTCGGGCCGCACGCTCACCCGGGGCCGGGGTGCCACTCGCCCCGAGCGGGTTGGGCGAGAACCAGGTGCCGCTGGCGTCGATGACGGCGCGGGCCAGAATTACACACTCATGTCCGTCGGACTCAACCTGAATGGCAAAAGGCGCTACCTCGCGGCCGGCACTCTTGAGCTTGTCGTAACCCCGGCGCGAGACATTGCTCACCCGGGTGTTCAACCGGAGGCCGGCGTGTATCGGGGCGACGGCCGCGAGTGGCTCAAGATAGGCGGAGACGATCTCAGCACCAGTTGGGTAGCCCTCGGGGTCGGGCGCCGACCACTTCGTAGACGCCAGCAGATCGCGCGCAGAATCATCGATCAGATAACGCCACGGGCTGAAGACCTGGACGTGGGCCCACTGGCGCAAGCTTGCGCCGACAGTGCTGCCGGCCTCGAGGAGGACGAAGGCCTCGCCACGCGCGTGCAAGTGCGCGGCGGCGGCAAGGCCGATGGGGCCAGCGCCGATGATAGCGACAGGCAGGGATGAGGTGTTTAACATGGAACTCCTTAGTGGCGCTTGCTCAGCGTGTCCTTTACGGTGTGGGTGACCTTCTCGTCGGGGGCGAAGCGGACCATGAGCTGCCCGCAACACACGCTGAGGCGCTCCTGGTCGAGCGAATAGAAGGTTTCGCGGCCCTGGTGCTCGGCGGTGACGAGCCCGGCCTCGCGCAGGATGGCCAGATGATGGCTGACGGTGGGTTGGGCGACGCCGATCCTGGCCGTGATATCGCCGACGGTCAGGCGCTCGCAGCAGCACAGGGTCATGATGCGCTGGCGGGTGTCATCGGCGAGGGCCTTGGCAAAGGCGACGGCATCAACCGGGGCGTTTTTCTTATAGACATTCATCTATGAGTCATCATATAGATAAACGTCTATTTGTCAATCACATAGAACGCGGAGGCTGCGGATGACACGGAGGCGCTCGCGTTCATCCGCAGCGCCCTTGTCATCCGTGATCGTGGCCCTGCAACGCGTGGATGGGCTTGAAGCGGTCGGACAGTCGCTCGCGGACCGCGACCTCAAGGCTCTGGTTGCAGGCGCCCAGGATGGCAAAGCCGATGTCTCCGTAGTCGAGGTCCTTGGTCAGCGGGAACAGGCCTCCGGACAGATTGGAAGCGACCTGCGCGCCGGCCGCCCGGACGATCGGCCACATCGCAGCGACGTCCCACACGTGGACGGATTGCTGAATAACGCCCACCACCGACCCACGAGCGAGCATGGCCAGATCGAAGCCGGTCGAGCCCGAGATGCGGGCCTTCATCGGCAGGTTGGGATTGCCGAACTTGAGCGTGCGCGAGCAGGCCGAGAAGAGCTGGGTAGGCTGCAGACTGTCGGCTTGCGCGGCGCGGATGGGCTCATCGTTGAGCCAGGCGCCGGCGCCCTCGATTCCGTAGTACTGATGCCCAATCATCGGGAAATCCGCCACGCCCATCACCGGCGAGCCATGATGGAGCAGCCCTATCAACACTCCCCAGGTCGGAAAGCCCCAGGTAAAATTCGAAGTGCCATCGATGGGATCAATCACCCACACCCATTCCTCGCCGCCAAAGACATGGGCCTGCTCTTCCGACAAGACGCCATGGTCCGGATAGCGCTCACGAATCGCCCGCGAAATATTCCGGTCCGCCTCAATGTCGAACTCGGTGACGAGCGTCCCGTCCTTCTTGAGGGTGGCCACCAGCAGCCCTTCGACCTTGCGCAGGCGGAGGCCGGCGTCGCGCGCCAGCTCGCGGGCGAAGGCGAGCGCGCCGGGCGGCAGCCCGTCCGTGCCAGGCGGGGCGCCGACGATCTCGAGCGCGAAACCGGCGGCCCGGCGCTGCTCGATCACCCGGCCCTCATCGGCGCCAATCTCGCGCAAGAGTTGGCGGACCGATTCCTGCTCCTCGGGATCGAGCGCCTCCCAGGCGGCGCGGACATCCGGCTCCTCTTCGCTAAAGATGCGCTCCCAAAATAGATCAAGGTTCATGGACTTCTTTTCGCGGCGCGACGAGGCGCCGGAAATGGATTGTAAACCGGGGTAGCTGTGGGATTCGACAGCCCCGGCTTCGCAGGGAGCTATCGAATCCCACATCAAACGAGCTGACGCCCCAGCTCGATCGCCAGCGCCTGCATGAGCAACGGCGGAACAGCGTTGCCAACCTGATGGGCTTTCTGGATGTAGGTGCCGCAAAAGGCAAAGGTGTCCGGAAAAGATTGCAGGCGGGCGGCCTCGCGGATGGTAATCACCCGCGGGTCGCGCGGGTGTCCATACCGGCCGCTGCCAGGATGAAACACCCAGCGGGTAATCGTTGGCGCGGGCGCGTCCCACGTTAGACGCCCATACGCGCCGCTGTAGCCCGAACGCGGACGGAGCGCGTCGGGCAGATCGCGCAGGCCCTGGCCCGGGCCAATCGAGGCCAGACGGGCGGCCTGGGTGGGCCGCAACGGCCGGGCGACATGATCGCGCAGGAGGGGCGACCCGGCCCGCATGCCGACTTGATAGGGGGTGGCGGGCGGATCGCCATACTCGGTCTCAGCCAGGCCCGCGCCGTGCGCGAGGGACGGCAGATCGCCGATCGCGTCGCGGACGGTGACGGGGGCTTGCGCAGGCAGCGCGGGAAACGGGGTGGTGGCATCGCGCCGGCCGATGAAGAAGGCCCGCCGGCGCTGCTGCGGCACGCCGTGTTCGGAGGCGCGCAGGACGCGGGCCTCGACGGCGTAGCCGGCCGCGCCCATGCGTTCCGCGATCTCGCTGCTGAAGGCGCCCCCAAAGCCGTTCTTCATCTCGGCGACGTTCTCCATGATGACGGCCCGCGGACGTAGATACTCGACAAAGTTGAGGAAGCGTTGGACGAGCAAGTTGCGCGGATCCTCGTGCGTGCGCTGGGCGCGCGGCACGTTCTTGCTGAAGCCCTGGCAGGGCGGTCCGCCGATCAGCAGGTCGAGCTCGCCCCGGCGCAGGCCCACCGAGCGGGCGAAAGCGCGCGGATCAAGCGCCGCGAGATCGGCGAGAAGCCCGCGCTCGAGCCCGAAATTGCGCTGGTAGGTCTGGATAGCGACGGGGTCGGTATCGAGGCCGGCGATGACTTCGAAGCCCGCCTGGCGCGCGCCGAGCGACATGCCGCCGCAACCGCAGAAGAGATCGACCACTCGCACGGGGGGAGTCTACCTGACCGCGGACCGCGACAGTATTCCCGGGCGCATTTGCCGCTGGGGTCAATATCCCACCCGAGATTTCGAGGGTGACAGGAGGATCTCACACGAAGACGCGAAACCTTTGCTTCTTATTTCGCGACTTCGCAGCTTCGCGTGAAATACCCCAAACCGCGAATGCACCCGTATTCCCGCAGTCTGCGGTCTGCCGTGTGCGGTCAGGCGGTAATCCGCCATCCGTCAGGTATCATCCTCTATCCTTATGCCGACACGGATTCCTGTCGCGGTCCTGGGTGCCACCGGCGCCGTGGGACAGCGCTTTATTCAACTGCTTCAGAACCATCCCCTGTTCGAGATCGTGGCCTTGACGGCCTCCGATCGGAGCGAGGGCAAGCGTTACGCCGAGGCCGCCCGCTGGGTGACCGACGGCGACATACCGGAGCTTTTGCGCGATCGGGTCCTGCTGGCCACAGACGCCGAGGCGGTTCAGCGAGCCGCGCCCGAGACCCGCTTCGTCTTCAGCGCGCTGCCCAACGAGCGCGCTCAGGAGGCCGAGCCGGCCTTTGCCCGGGCGGGAATGCTGGTGTTCTCCAACGCCTCGGTGTATCGGATGGCCGCCGACGTGCCCCTGGTCATCCCGGAGGTCAACGCCGGGCACCTGGCCCTGCTACATCATCAACGCGCGGCGCGGGGGTGGACGGGCGGGATCGTGTGCAACACCAATTGCACGGTCTCCGGGCCGGCCATGTCGCTGCGCCCGCTGCACGATCGGTTTGGGGTGAAACGCGTGTTCTGCGTGTCGATGCAGGCGATCAGCGGCGCCGGCTATCCGGGCGTGCCCGCGCTCGACATCACCGACAACGTGCTGCCCTACATCAAGGGCGAAGAAGAGAAGGTCGGGGCGGAGACCCGCAAGTTGCTTGGCGCGCTGGGCGAGGATCGGATCCAAGATGCCGATATTGCGGTGAGTGCGCACTGCAACCGGGTGCACGTCATCGATGGGCACATGGTAACGATGAGCGTGGAGCTGGAGAGCGCGGCGACGCCCGAGCAGGCCGTCCAGACGATGCGCGAGTACGCCTGCGCCGAAGTGGCCGGGTTGCCCAGCGCGCCGGAGCGCGCCCTCATCGTCCACGACGCGCCCGACCGGCCGCAGCCGCGGCGCGACCGGATGAGCGGAGGCGGGATGAGCACGACCGTTGGACGGGTGCGGCGCGAAGAACTTTTCGGCGAGCGCGGCATCAAATACATGACCCTGGCCCACAACACGATTCGAGGCGCGGCGGGCGGGAGCCTGCTGAACGCGGAGACCCTGTTACGCATGCTGGGGTGACAGGCGGGGCTGCGCCGGACACAACTGGAGAACATAAGCGTGAAAAACATCGTCGTCATCGGCGTGGGCTACGTGGGGTTGCCCATGGCCGCCTGTTTTGCCGATTTTGGCAATCTCGTCACGTGCGTGGACATCAACGGTCCGCGGATCGAGGGCCTCAAGGCGGGCGTCATGCCCATTTTTGAGCCCGGGTTGGAGGAAATCACCCGACGTAATGCGCACGCGGGCCGGCTGCGCTTCACGACGTCGTATCCCGACGCGCTGAATGATCCGGCCGCGCCGGCGGATATGGTCTTCATCTGCGTCGGCACGCCCTCGGGAGTGGACGGCGAAGCCGACCTGCGCTACGTGCGCGCGGCCGCCGAGTCGATCGCCGAGATCGTCGACCATCCGATCATCATCATCAACAAAAGCACCGTGCCGGTCGGCACCGGCGACTGGGTGGCCGACATTGTGCGCGGCAAACAACCGAATCCGATTCCCTTCGCGGTGGTCAGCAATCCGGAATTCCTGCGCGAGGGCCAGGCGGTCACCGATTTCATCAGCCCGGACCGGGTTGTGCTGGGGTCGCTCGACGCAAACGCGGCGCAGCAGGTTGCCCAACTGTATCTCCCGCTCCGCGCGCCGATCGTGGTCACCGACCTGCGCACGGCCGAGATGATCAAGTACGCCAGCAACGCATTTCTGGCGACCAAGATCTCGTTCATCAACGAGATCGCCAACATCTGCGAGGCGCTGGGCGCGGACGTGAAGGAAGTGGCGGTTGGGATGGGTTATGACAAGCGCATCGGCCGCGCGTTTCTGGATGCGGGGCTCGGATACGGGGGCAGTTGTTTTCCAAAAGACGTCAAGGCCCTGGCCCACATGGCCAACGTGCAGGGCCGGCATCCACAATTGCTTGAGAGCGTTATGCAGATCAACTCCGACCAGCGCAAGAGCATCGTGCGCAAGGTCCGGGCGCTGATCGGCGACGCGAGCAAGCCGCAGCCCCTGGCCGGGCAGACGGTCGGCATTCTCGGCCTGGCGTTCAAGGCCAACACCGATGACACGCGCGAGTCGCAGCCGGTTGAGATCGCGCAGTTGCTCGAGGCCGACGGGGCTCTGGTGAAGGCCTATGATCCGGTCGCGATGGAGCAGGCCGGCAAGGTGCTCAAGGACGTCAAGATGTGCGAGGACGCCTATGAAACCGCGGCGGGTTGCGACGCGCTCATCCTGGCGACCGAGTGGAACGAGTTCAAGAACCTCGATTTCCGCCGAATCAAGAACAGCATGAACACCCCGGTGATGGTCGACGGGCGAAACATGTACGACCCCGAAGTCATGCGCCGGCACGGCTTCGTCTATCGCGGCGTCGGGCGCGGTTACGCCGACGCCTGAGCCTTCAACGCATGCCAAAAACCAACTCGCGCCCGGCCGCCCTCAAACGGGTCCGCCACGACCGCGCCACCGGCGTCACCACGGCCACGCTCGCCAATGGCCTGACGATCCTCGCCCGCGAAATGCGGGCCGCGCCCATTACCGCGTTCTGCGTGTGGTACCGGGTGGGGTCGCGAAACGAACACCTGGGCATCACCGGCGCCTCGCACTGGGTCGAGCACATGATGTTCAAGGGCACGCTCCAGCACAACGAAGCCGAGATGGACCGCCTGATCTCGCGCGAGGGCGGGCATCGGAATGCCTTTACCTGGATCGATTGCACCGCCTATTACGAGACGATGCCGTCGGACAAGATCGACCTGGCCATCGCGCTCGAGTCCGACCGGATGACGGGCTCGCTCTTCCGGCCGCGAGATGTGGCCAGCGAACGCACGGTCATCATTAACGAGCGCCAGGGCAGTGAGAACAGCCCGGGCTTCCGACTGGGCGAGGAGGTGCAGGCTGCGGCGTTCCGGGTGCATCCGTATGGGCACGAGGTGATCGGCCACATGGCCGACCTGAAATCGATGACGCGCGACGACCTGTTCGGGCACTACCGCCGTTTCTACGCGCCCAACAATGCGATCGTGTCGGTGGCCGGCGATTTTGACACGGCCGACATGCTGGCCCGCATCGCGCGCAAGCTTGGCCCGGTCAAACTCGGGCCGGCGGCGCCGAAGGTGGCGGCCGATGAACCCGAGCAAAAGGGCGAGCGGCGGGTGACGGTCCGGGGCGAGGGCAAGACCGATTACGTCACGCTGGCCTTTCATGCGCCCGGCGCCACGCACCCGGATGCAATGCCGCTGGTGGTGGTGGAGGCGGTGTTGAGCGGCGCGGGCGGGTTGACCTTCTTCGGGGGCGGCACGAGCAATCGCAGTTCGCGCCTGAGCAAGGCTCTGGTCGACACAGGCATCTCCGCCGATGCCGGTTGCAGCGTCGTCCCGACCATCGATCCATTCTTGTTCTCGTTCTCGGCCACGCCCCAGGTGGGCGTCTCTGCCACCGATGTCGAGGCCGCGCTATGGCGCGAAATCGAGCGGATCAAGACTGAGCCAATCGCGGCCGGGGAGCTGGAGAAGGCCATCAAGCAGACCCGGGCCCAGGTCGCCTTCAACACCGAATCGTGCACCAACCAGGCATTCTGGCTCGGATTCAGCCAGATCATCGCTGACACAGCCTGGTTCACCGGCTATCTCGATCGCTTGCGCCAGGTCACCCCGGCGGAGGTTCAGCGTGTCGCGCAGACCTATCTGACCCGCGACAATGTCACCGTTGGCGTCTATGTCGCCGACGAGAAATAGCCGGCGGCCGCACCCATGAAGACACATCGCCCTGCACCGGCCAGCGTGCCGCATACCGGCAACATCGCCCAGTTCAGCCTCGACAACGGAATCACCCTGCTGGTCTACGAGAATTTCGCCAGCCCGGCCGTGATCGTGAGCGGGTATTTCAGCGCGGGGATGCGAGATGAATCGCCGCTCGGCACCGGGCTGTCTGGATTCGTCACGGACTGCCTCACCCGCGGCACGACGCGGCGCAGCTACGCCCAGATCTACGACGTGACAGAGTCGATCGGGGCCAGCATGGGCGTCTCGGCTGGGACGCACACAAGTTCGCTGTACGCCAAGAGCCTGGCCGAGGATCTGCCGCTGATGCTCGACTTGCTAAGCGACGTCATGCGCCATCCGTCTTTCCCGGCGGAAGAGCTCGAGCGCGAGCGGGCCGAATGGGTTAGCGCGCTGCGCGAGCGGGAGAACAGCACCCGGGCCCAGAGCGGGATGGCCTTCTACGACCTGTGCTACCCGGAAGGGCATCCTTATCACTACCCGGGCGGCACTTTGGAGACCGCCAGGGCGATCACTCGCGAGCAGGTGCTGGAGCACCATCGGACGTACTTTTCGCCCCGGGATATGACGTTGTGCATTGTGGGCGCGATCAAGGCGGAGGAGGCCCGGGCGCGGGTGGTCGAGGCGTTTGGCGATTGGACGGCGAGCCGGCCCGAGCGCGCGCCGATGATCCCTGCCCCAGCGATTGTTGGCCAGCCGCGCCGGCATGTGCCGCTGCGCAACAAGAGCCAGACCACCCTGCAGTGGGGGTTCCCGGCCCTGCCCCGGAATGACCCGGATTGGATTCCGGCCGTGCTGATGAACAGCATCCTGGGTCAGTTTGGCATGTATGGCCGGCTGGGTGAGCGGGTGCGCAAGGAAGAGGGGCTGGTGTATTACATCGGCACGGGCTTCAGCGGCGGGATCGGGCCGGGCGCCTGGCAGTGCCACGCCGGCACCCAGCCGACGACGGTGGACCGGGTGGTGGAAATCTCGCGCAACGAGGTCCGCCGAATCCAGGACAAGCGGGTGACGCCCCGCGAGCTGGACGACAACAAACGCTATTTCGTCGGGTCCCTGCCGCTGCAGATGGAAACCAACGAGGGAATCGCCGGGCGGATTCTGGACATGCGCCGTTATAACCTCGGGTTTGACTATCTGCTGAACTACGCCGAGCGGATCACTGCGATCACGGCGGCGCAATTGCAGGGCGCGGCGCAGCGCTGGCTGAACGCCAATAACTTCGTGCTGACCTCCTCGGGCTGAGGGCTGCCCCATGCTTAGCACCGGAGTCGACATCCTGCACGTGCCGCGGGTGGCCGCGGCCATCGCCCGGCATGGCGAGCGCTTTCTGGCGCGGGTCTACACCCCGGAGGAGATCGCATATTGCCGCGGCCGCGCGCCGGAACTGGCCGCCCGTTTCGCGGCCAAAGAGGCGGTGGCGAAGGCGCTCGGAGTGGGGATGCGGGTGCTTTCGCGGCAGGGCGTGGGCTGGCACGAGATCGAAGTCGAGCGGGATGGGTTGGGCAAGCCGCA
>JBDSIP010000058.1:0-11485 GCA_039917915.1 Thermoflexales bacterium | reverse complement strand
GTCCGCCTCTGGCGCCAGAACGATGATCGACTTGGCAGACATCGGCCGGCCAACCTGAATTTCGCCCGGGTCGATGGGGTTGCCCGTGCGACAAATCACCTTCATCTTGCCAGTGTGCGGGACGCGCTCACGGATAGCGTCCTCCATCTCCACTTTGTCGCGCGCGGCGACGACGACGACCCGCGGTTTGCGCGCGCTTTCGTTCGCAATCGCGAGTTCGCTGATGATGGTGAAGATCTTGGGCGACCAACCCAGGATCAGGGTGTGACCCTCTTCGACGACCACGGAGCGGCCCTTGCGCATCTCGCTCAGCCGGCTCTCAAGTCCGGTGGACAGGACGCCGATCAGGGCGGCCACAATAAAGACGCCGCCGAGCGTGTCAATGAGCATGATCAGGCGGAAGCGCCAGCCCGTATCCTCGCCAAACGTGCCGGCGTCCAGGGTGCGGACCATCGCCAGCCAGAGGGCCTCGATGAAGTGGAGCGGCTCCCGCGCGTCGCCCGGCGCCACCCCCCCGATCACCAGCACGGTGGCGATGAAGAGGACGAGGGCCAGGGTGAGGACGAGTAACAGACCGATCAGCGCGACCGGGCCGCGGCCCATGATGTTGTCGAAGAGATAACGGATCCGCTGGGAAAGCGTTGGAGTCTGTGCCATATCGGAGATTCTATCGGCGCATCGCCGCCCGCTTAGTTATCGGACAGGACGATGATCTTGTCGCGCGCTGAGAACGTGACATGCTTAGTCTTTGGCGGGTTGATGACGACTCCAAACCCGCGCCCGGCGTCGCCGGCGTGCGCGGCGAGACGGTAACCGATGGCGACTTCGAGTCGCCGGCTGGCGGCCTCGGCCAGTGTCTCGAACGTTGTCTGCAACCCGTTGACGACATAGTCGGTGGCCGGTTTGAGATAGACCTCGCAGCCTTCCACGGTGAAAAGTTCGCGGAATACGGGCGCAAGCTCGCTGCTTTCAGAGAGTTGGACGACCATGAGGCTGGTGAGTTCATCGCTGACCACAAAGTCGTCGGGGCGGTTGACGCGCACAAGATCGCGGTCGCGGACATCGAGCATCTCAGCTGTAATGCTGTAGGTCGCGCCAGTCTTCTCGGCGATGTCGCGCAGATGGGCGAGGGTGATCATCGCCCGCGCGTCCGCGCGCTGCGGCGGAATGTTGTCGGCGCACAGCAGGATGACGTGGTGATAGGCGGGCACGTCCAGCGCATCCAGGGTGCGCCGGTCGGTGGTGTCGTCTTCGCGGGCCGTGGCGGTCGAGTGGGTCAAATTGCGGCACAGGCGCGCGATCGTTTCCGCGGCAGTGGCATCCTCGGTCACGACGTGGATGACCGAATTGGGCGTCGAATAGGTGTCCAGCTCGTTGATGAGGCGCGGCCCCCGCTTGCTCCAGCCCAGGATCAGCGTGCGCTCTGGGCTGCGGGACGGCGGACTGGGCGCGCAGATGGCTGACTCGTCGATGGCGCCATAGGTATCTGAAACACGGATCAAGCTGTCGTCCTGGGCAATGACGATGGCCCTGTCGCCCTGCTCGAACCTTGCATCGGGCGGCGGGTTCAATCGGAGTTCGCCGGACTCGGGCAAAATCCCGCACACGACGCACGTGTTAACCGACCGGCCTGCCTCCCAAAATGTCTTCCCAATGAGCGCGGGATTGTCATAGACGTAGAACTCGTTGCCCTTGAAACTCAAGAGCTCCGTCATCACGACGCTCAGGCCGGACTGGCGGCAGGTTTGGGCGGCGATGCGGGTGATGATGTCGCCGAGGAGAACGGACTGGACCTGCCCCTTCCCGACGATGTGGGCGGTTTGAAGGTTGCGCTCGTCATGGATCTCGGCGACGATGCGCAGCCGATGGCGCTCAGCCTCGGCCCCGGAATGCCCGGTGAGCGCGAAGATTGTCTTGATGACCTGTGTGTCCGGATCATCGGCTTCTGGCGCAAGGATGATGATCGACTTGGCTGCCGTCGGCCGGCCGATCTGAATTTCGCTCGGATCAATGGGGTTGCCCGTGCGGCAGATCACCTTCATCTTTCCGATTTGAGGGACGCGCTCGCGGATGGCGTCGTCCATTTCCACTTTGTCGCGCGCGGCAACGATGACGATGCGCGGCTTGCGCCCGCTTTCGTTCGCGATGGCGAGCTCATTGATGACGGTGAAGATCTTGTGCGACCAGCCCAGAATCAGGGTGTGGCCTTCCTCCACGACCAAAGATCGGCCCTTGCGCATCTCGCCCAGGCGGTCTTCGAGACCTGAGGAAAGGATGCCGATCAGCGCGGCCACAATGAAGACGCCGCCGAGCGTGTCGATCAGCATGATCAGACGGAAGCGCCAGCCCGTATCGGCGCCAAACGTGCCGGCGTCCAGGGTGCGGACGACGGCCAGCCAGAACGCTTCGATAAAATCAAGCGGCTCCCCGGCATCGCCGGGCGCCACGCCGCCGATCACCAGCACGGTGGCGATAAAAAGGACAAGCGCCAGGGTGAGGACGAGCAACAGACCGATCAACGCGACCGGGCCGCGGCCCATGACGTTGTCAAAGGCGTACCGTATGCGCTGGGAAAGCGTTGGGATCTCAGGCATGGATCGATATTATCGGTGAGGGTTCCCCGATCGCGCCAGCCAACTTTTTCGCGAAAGCGCGATTTCCGGGCGAAGCCGGGGTGCCGCTGCGGAAAACGGTCCTGTATCAGGCATGGCCGGGTTGTTTGGCCAGCGACATGAAGAGCACGGCAACTGTGATGCTGGCGACGGCGACCAGGGCGCTGGGCGACACCTGGACTGACGTAAGCGTAGCTGCTCGATTACGACAGATAGGTGCCGCCCCGCACTCCGCCAGACCCAGGGCCAACATCCAGGCCTCCTGCAGCTGCACTGGGGCGACGACAACTTCGGCGCCTTGCAGCGCCAGCAGGCGGCAGACCGCGGATCGCACACAACTCTATTCGGTCAGCGGTCTCTTGCCCGCAAATCGCGCCAATCGGGTACACTCAGCCAATGCCCAGCGTCGCCTATCAGGGAGAGCCCGGCGCCTATTCAGAACAGGCGTCGTTTGACTGCTTTGGTCAGGACATCACGCCGGTTGGGCGGGCATCCTTCGACATCGTCTTTGACGATGTGGCTGCGGGACGGGCCGATTTTGGGATGGTGCCGGTCGAGAACTCGCTGGCCGGGAGTGTCCATCGAAATTACGACCTGTTGATGCGCCACAACCTGACCCTCATTGGCGAAGCTATCGTGCGGGTGAGCCACAACCTTATCACGCTGCCGGGCGTGGATCTGGGCGGGATCACCCGGGTGATCTCGCACTGGCAGGCCCTGGCCCAATGCGAGAAGTCGCTGACGACACTGTTGCCCCTGGCCGCCCGGGTTGAGGTCTACGATACGGCCGGGAGCGCCAAGATGTTGTCTGAGGAGCGCCGGCGTGACACCGCGGCAGTCGCCAGCAAGCGCGCTGCGAAACTCTACGGGTTGCCCATTCTGCGCGAGGCGATCGAGGATGACCCGAGCAACTACACCCGCTTCGTGGCGCTGGCGCGGCCGGGCAATCCGATCGAAAGCGCGCATGCCGCCAGTGACACCGTTGACACAAGTTACAAGACATCGATTGTCTTTGCCACCCGCAATGTGCCTGGTAGCTTGTTCCGGGCGATGGCATGTTTCGCCATGCGCGACCTAGACCTGACCAAGATCGAATCGCGCCCGCTCCAGGGCTCGCCCTGGGAATACCTGTTCTATCTTGACTTCATTGGCGATCAGCATGATGCGCCGTGCGCCCGCGCGCTTGCCCATCTGGCGGAGTACGCCACCAGCCTGCGTGTGCTCGGAAGCTATCCGCGCGCGCCGCAGCCCAAAGGAGACCCCTCATGAAGATGATCCTGGCGATCGTGCAGGCCGATGATGCCGCCAAAGTGATGCAGGCCCTGATCGAGGCTGGTCACCGCGTCACCCGGGTCGCCACCGAAGGCGGCTGGTTGCGTCGTGAGAACTCGACCTTGCTGATGGGCGTGGAAGACGACAAGATCGACGACGTCGTGGGCCTGCTCAAGAAGACTGGCCGGCGCCGCACCTCGTATATCAGCGTGCCGCGTGAAGTGCCCGGCGCCCTCAACGCCCAGGTCATCGATGTTGAAGTCGGTGGCGCGACCGTCTTTGTCCTCAACATCGAGCGCTTCGAACACCTTTAGTGGAATCATTTTCGGTAGCGACATCCCCGCCCGGCGTCCGCCGGGGCGGGGATATCGCTACCGAAAAGAAATCCTGTTAGAACGTCAGCGGCCGCCGATGATTTGCCTGGGCAGGCCGGGACCTTCCCATGCGACATCGAGGTGGCCATTACCAGGGCCGAGCTTCCACCAGATCTCAAACGGTTCAGCCCGGCCGGCGCGCAGAAAGACCGGGGCTGACCGCTGGTAGGGTTCCTTGCGCCATTCGCGGGATCCGGTCCACCCCAGCACTTGCGAATTTACCGGGGCCGACCCGCTTGCGAGGGCCGCGTCGATGCGCATCTCCGATGCGTCGTCGCTGGCTAGCGATAACGTGTAGAAACCACTTCGCGGCGCGCAGACTTCGCCCCGGATTCGAATACCGTAGTTGGACAAATCGGGCGCATCGATCTCGAGGCGCCTGATGATTCTGCTTAGATCAGGAACACCCGCTATACGCGGACTTCTTTTCAAGTCCGCCACTGATACGCCGGGGATGTCGCGCCAGCCGTCAAGTTGGGCGGTCACGGCTGACGGGCAGGCGGTTATCGTCTCCCGGGCGTCGCGCGCCGGAGCGCCCCTCACCGCTAAATCGTAGAGCGAGTAGCCCCAATCCCCCGAACGCCTGGTCATCGATACCCGCAGGTATTGCCCCTGTCCAGCGACGCGGTGTTCCACCTTTCCCACCGTCTGGTTGTCGACAACCCGGGCCATCTCGCGCCACGGTCCGTCCGGGTCATCGGCGATCTGCAGGGTGTAATCCCGAGCCGTGGCGGTTTCCCAGTTGAGCGTGACCTCAGTCACGTGAGTGGCGCCGCCAAGGTCAACCATGAACCAGGATCCGTCGACCGGCAGGCTGCTCCAGCGCGTATTGGAATCGCCATCGAGCGCGTTACTGGCTCGAAACCGGGGATCCTCGGTGCTTGACACAACGGCGGATTTCTCAAATGCCAGATTGGGACGCGCTTGCGCGACAGGCGACGTCTCCCGCCCGCCCCTGATGTGGGCGATCACCTGCACCGGGATGCCCGCGGGTATCTTGACAATCGTGAGGTCGCCATAGCGGTCGCGCGCCGTCATCCAGCCTGAAACAGCCGCACCCAGGGCTGTTTCGGACGGGATGTTCGCCAGCGCGATTCCGTTGGCGGTCACACTGATCGCGGCCGTGTCGTGTAGCTGGACACGGTAACTCATCGGCGGCATCTCATATGTTCCCTCGGCCTGGTCTGTGGTGAAGCGCACCGCGCCGGCATGCTTTTGCTGGCTCATGCGCTGCGAGAAGTACGCGCCTCTCTCGTATCCGTAGGTGCTGCCGTCGTCATCATAGAACGGGAATTGAGACCCGGCGGGCGATGGGAAGACATCGACGATGAGCGGCCCGGTGGTGTTATCGGATGCGGCGCCCAGGCCAGCTCGGGTGGGAAGGATGGCACCCTCGCGGATCAGCAAGGGCACATCACGCCAGGTTGCGGCGTCGATTGGCAACTGGATTTCCCCCGGGCCAACGTATCGCTCCCCGGTCGCATAGTGGGTCCAATCCCCGGGCGGGAGCACGATTGTGTGTGACGTTTGTCCGGCGGCCATCACCGGCGACACGAGCAGGTGCTCGCCGAACATCCATTCGCCGGTTGCGTTTGCCAGCGCGGCCTCGGCGGGAAACTCGTAGAACATCGGGCGGACAAGTCCGATACCGGTCAGGTGCTTCTGCCTTTCGTAGGCATATATGTAGGGGAGAAAGCGACTGCGCATCCGAATGGCGTCTGTTGCGATCTCCTCAGCCTGCGGGCCATACAGCCAGGGTTGACGCGCCTCATTCTCGTAAGCATGCACGCGAAACAGCGGCGTGAAGGCCCCGAACTGCATCCAGCGGGCATAGGTCTCGCTGGATGCCGGCGGCTGGTTGATGAACCCGCCTGCGTCCATCGTCCACGAGGCCGCGCCCAGGTTTAGGCTGGCCAGCATGCGCACGGGTTGCCTGGCCATGCTATCGAAATTCGACTCGATATCGCCAGACCAAAGCGCGTAGGCGTAGCGTTGCGCGCCGGCGAAGAAACTGCGGTTGAGCGTGAAGACCCGGAGATCACTGGCGCTGCGCTGGCCCTCGTAGAGCGCGCGGGCCATATTTATCGCCTGAAACGGATCGAAGACAAGCTGCTCGGAGTTGATGTCCGCCTCGTCATTCCACCACCCGCGGATCCCCGTGTCGAAGAAGGACCGCGATTGTTCCCAGTACCATTCTCGGCACGCAGCCCGGGAGAAGTTTACGTCGCGGGCAGGCAGTTTTGAGAAATACTCCGTGTAGGACGCCTGGCCTGGATACCAGCAGTCGAGTGCGGTGAGCGCACGGCCGGCGGTTGTCACGCTTCCATCGGCGTTGCGCTCAATGATGCGCGGTTTCATGATGCCGATGAGGTTCACGCTCAGGCGGCGCAGCCGGTCGGCCAACGCGCCCGACGCGCCATCCGGGAATTTTGCACGATTCCAACGAAACTCTCCAAAATTGTCCTCGCCCCATGCCTTGTAGTCAAAGTCCAACCCGAACGCGCTGAGAGGGATTCGACTCCTCTGATAAGTCGCGACGACGGATTCCAGCTGTGCCTGGTCGAGTCCCCACTGGCTGTTGATGAAGCCGAGCGCCCACTTTGGAAGCATCGGCGGCCGCCCGCTGATTGCGGAAAGCCGGCTCATCAAGGTTTTGGGCTCTCCCACCAGCAGGAAGTAGTCTGGCGCGCGCGCCTGATCATCCCGATACGATAGCCGGCCGGGATCCGCAAAAAACTGGCCTCCGGCCGAGTCCACCAACACGCCGAACTGCGGCGAGAAGATCCAGGGTCCCAGCGCATTGCCCTGAATCCCCGCCGTCACGACGCCGCCATCAGGCCGGGACAATCGATCCTCGATGTTGCCCCAGACATCGCTGGCGTGTATGCCATAGAAGCGCGGCGCATCATGGAGCAGGTCGATACGCCCGGACTCAAGGCTGGTCGCTTTGACGACCCGCCTGCCGCCAGCATCAAAGACATCAACTTCAAGAGGCGCGCGCTGGACGCTGATCCGCATCATCCGTGTGCGGATCTCAAACCGGCCGCGAATATAGGCAGTCGAGAGGATCGAACCCGGTTCTGGCGCGAAGTTCGGCGAAATGACCAGAGTCCCCCCACCCGGGGCGGATTGCTCCCATTCCAACGCTTGATCGCCTCCAAGGCGCACCGACAACCGGACGGCATCAGGCGCCACCACCTGCACGCGCAGTTGGGCCGCGCCGGACGATGCGATGAGAACGTCGCCCTGGCTCACGAACCCGCTAGATTTGATTTCGCCCGGTGGCGCAACGAGGTGTCCTGCCGCCAAAACGATCAGCGCGGTCAGAAACGACAGCCCAAGGCGTCGCGACGCGCCAGATTTCATCGAATCATTTTACCGGACGGGTGTTGCGGAAAGCCCCGCGGAGTACGGCACAATGCCCCCTCTTCGTAGTTGCATGGTCGAACTCGAGCTCATCAGCCTGGCCTTGGCCGGCGCCATTGTCGGCGCCGGGCTTGGCCTTGTGCCCGGCCTGCACGTCTACAACGTGGCCGGTGCGCTGGTGCTGGCCGCTGCGGCGGGCCGGCTGCCGCTCACGGGTGAGGCCCTCGCCCTCGGCATGGCTGGGATGGTCGTGGGCTGGGCGATGACCAATGCGATCCCGGCCGTCTTTCTATTCGCCCCGGATGACGCCAGCGCTGGCGCGATCTTGCCCGCCACCCGCTACATGCTGCAGGGGCGAGGGGCCGAGGCTGTCTTGTTGATGGGTGCCGGGAGCCTGGCCGCGCTGGTCGCCCTGGCGGCGCTCGCCCCGGCGCTGGATGAAATCCTGCGCCCGCTGCGGGTCATCGTCCAAGCCCATACCGGGTGGATGCTGATGGCTATCATCGCCTTTCTGCTGTTGGGGGAGTGGCCGCGGGTGGATGCCGTGCCTGGCGCATCGCCCGGCCGGCGGCTCGCCCGCGCCTGGGCCTGGCTCGGGGCGGGGTTGCTCACCTTCACGCTGAGCGGGCTGCTTGGCCTGGTGCTGATGACCCGCAGCCCGATCCCGGCCGAGATGGCCTTTCAGAATCTGCTCCCGGCCTTTGTGGGCCTGTTTGCGCTGCCGGGCCTGGTCCAGGTCGGGCTGTTTGGCGGGGCGCTGCCCGCCCAGCGCTGGCCTGCGCGGTTGGATCTCCCGCCCGCGCTGTGGGCGCGGGGCGCGTTGACGGGCCTGGCCGGCGGGCTGTTTGCCGGGTTCCTGCCCGTCATCAGCGGCGGGATCGGCGGGTTGCTGGCCGGGCATGCGACCGCTCAGCGCGATGAGCGCCTGTTTCTTGTCTCTCAGGGGGCGTCGAAGATCGTTTACTACGCCGGCAGCCTGTTATTGCTGTTTGTGCCCGGGCTGGCCCTCACCCGCGGCGGGATGGCCTGGATGTTGACGACGATCGTTGTGCCCACCGGCTGGCGGAGCTACGCCCTGGCGGTGGCCGCGCTCGCGCTCGGCGGCGCGCTGGCTTTCTGGCTGCTGGTCGTCTTTACCCGGGCCGCGGCCCGCCTGGCCCCGCGCCTTAATCCGCGGGCGCTTGCCATTGGGGCCGCCGTCATCGCCGTCGCCCTGGTGGGCGCCTTCACCGGCGGGCCCGGCCTGTTCGTGGCCGCCGTGGCGACGCCGATCGGGTTGATCCCCGTGATGGTGGGCGGTCGGCGGCTCAATGCGTTGGGCGTGTTGCTGCTGCCGATTACGTTGAACGCGATTGGCCTTGGCCCGGACGTTGCCCGGCTGCTGGGCCTGAGCTGAGCCGGCGGAACCTCAAGTTACCCGTTTGCCCATGAGGATGTCGGGCTTGCCGCGCCCGTTTGCGTCCGGAACGACGCCGGTGATGACGTAGCCCATCCGTAGATAGAACCCAAATGGATGGCCCTTGATGTCTTTGATCGTCCGGATTCGGTCCCACAGCCCGTCGTAGAGGTCGGCGCCGGCCAGCGAGGTCATCCCGTCCTCGTCATCGCTGCCCAGGGTGATCGTCAGCCCGCCCCGCGCGGCGACGAGGCTCTCGAAGTCGGCGACGAGCGCGCGGCCGATCCCGCTGCCCTGCAAGTCCGGGCGCACAGCGAGCGGGTGCAACTCCCACACATTGCCGTCGTAATTGGGAATGCCGCCGATGAAGCCGATCACCTCGCCCGTCCCGGCGACCGCAACCCGCGCGATGCGGTCGGGCACGAGCATCTCGACGACCGCCTGGGTGGCCTCCTCCGGCGTGGGCCAGGCCTCCGGCCAGTGTTCACGAAAGGCATCCTGCAGGATCGCGGCCGCCTGGGCGATGGCGGCAGCGTCGTCGGCCGTCAAATCGCGGATTGGAATGTCACCCATCCCGCGAGGATAACTCAACAACGTTCACATGGGAATCGGCGTCCCTGGGCGAAGTTGCGCGAGGCCGATTGCCATGGCGCCTCAAAGGAATCATCACATGCTGACCCGATCATGCTGGTCTAATCCGCTCGGAGATACTCGGAGGAATCATGAGCAAAGCGGTATTCGAAGGCCTGATCTTTGACCTCGGCGACAACCCCGTCGCCAGTTCACAGGTCGGCGCCGACGCCACCTATGTTGTCGTTGAGGACGGCTTCGCCTATCACGTCGACGCCCATCAAGTTGATGAGCAGGTGATGGCGCGCTTCGCCGGGCAAGTCCAGGAAAACCGGGACCTCATCGGCGAGGGCATGATGAAGATGCTGGGCAAGGACGACCTGTTCACCAAGGTCTCGGTCGATCGCGCGCTCAAGAACTTCAGCCAGCAGGCGGCCAAGATCTACGAGACCGGCATCCCTCAGGAAACGCGGGCCTATCTCGGCATGCTCGGCTTCCGGATCGTCATCGACCGGCACGGCGACGTGCAGCGAATTGACATGCCGACCCAGGCGGACGACGGTGGACCCGCGACCGACGACCGATGACGGAAGTCAGCTCGAGTTTGCTTCGGTCGTCGGTCGTCCGTCATCGGTCCTTGCGCAACAAACACCCATGAAAACAATCCTCATCACCGGCGCCACCGACGGCATCGGCAAGGCCACCGCGCTCGCCCTCGCCCAGCAAGGCCACCTCGTTATCGTTCACGGCCGCACAACGGCCAAAGCCCGTGCGGTGGTGGACGAGTTGCACGCCGCGGTCCGCAGCGAGGATATCGACTACGTCGCCGGCGACTTCTCGCGGCTCTCGGACGTCCGCGCCCTGGCGAACGAGGTCATCGAACGCCATCCCGGGCTCGATACCCTGGTCAACAACGCCGGGGTCTACATGAACACGCGGGAGCTGAGCGCGGACGGTTTTGAACTGACCCTGGCGGTCAACCACCTCGCGCCGTATCTGCTGACCCGCCTGCTCCTCTCCGGGCTCAAGCTCAGCGCGCCGGCACGCATCGTCAATGTGAGCTCGACCGTCCACATGCGCGGCAAGATCGACTTCGACGAATTGAACAGCGCACGGGCCTACAGCCCGTATGGCGCCTATGCCGCCTCGAAACTCGCCAACGTCCTGTTCTCCAACGCCCTGGCCCGCCGCCTGGCGCCGGCCGGGGTCACCTCAAATGCGCTGCACCCCGGGGTGATCAGCACCAAGCTGCTGATGGCTGGCTTCAACACGACCGGGGCCGAGACGACCCGCGGCGCGCAGACGTCGGTGTTTCTGGCGAGCGCGCCTGAGGTTGAAGGCTTGACCGGGCGGTATTTCGATGATCGGCGCGAGAAACTGGCCTCCGAATCGGCCCGGGATGAGGCGCTGCAGGAGCGCCTGTGGCGGGTCAGCGCGGAGATGGTGGGGCTGATGGAGGAGTGAGCGGGCGGAGCCCGTTTTTGTGGCGATAGAACTGATTCTTGCGCGACACGGCAATGCCGTGCGAGTAAGCGGAGAGCATTAACGTCGCGGCTCAGATCTTCCCGCCGCAGGCGGCGTGCCCTGATGGTTCAGTTCGACGGAGCGGATTCCCGCGGACGTAAATGTATTTGTTGTACGCCTGGCTGTTCCCCGCCCCCGGCACAATCGTGTCCGCGCTCACAAACCTGCCCAACGCAGGCGAATAGAATCGGGCAACATAGTCGGTAAGTGAGCCAACGTAATTCGCCGGTCCAGCCCGCTGCGAGGTGAACGTGAAGTCGGTCGGCATACTCCCGCTTGCCCAGCGCACTTCCCCCCTTCGCGGCCCGCCGTAGCGGGCGCGCTCAGGGCAGGCTCCCGGCTTGTAGCGCTGCTCGCTCACCTTCTGCCCG
>JBDSIP010000057.1:0-3677 GCA_039917915.1 Thermoflexales bacterium | reverse complement strand
ATCGCGGCCTGCAGCGCATCGTCGAGGGCGACGCCCGGTTGGGTGACGACAAAGAGCGGCATATACGACGGGCGGCCCAGCATCTCGAGGTCGATGACCAGGCTGTCCAGCACCCCGTCCACGGCTTCGACCGCCCGGTAGATCTCGCTCGTGCCGATGCGCACGCCCTGGCGATTGATCGTGCTGTCGCTGCGGCCATAGATGATGATGGTGTCGCGCGGGGTGATCCGAATCCAATCGCCGTGCCGCCACTTGCCCGGATACAGGTCGAAATAGCTCTCGCGGTAGCGCTTCATCCCGGGGTCGTTCCAGAAGAAGATCGGCATCGAGGGCATGGGCTGGGCGATGACGAGCTCGCCCACCTCGTCCAGGCGCGGATTGCCGAGATCGTCAAACGCCTGAACATCCGCTCCAAGGCAGCGCGCCTGGATCTCGCCGCTGTAGACGGGGAGCAGCGGCACGCCGCCGACAAAGGCGGTGCACACATCCGTGCCGCCGCTGACCGAGGCCAGCCACAGATCGCGCTTGACCTCGTCGTAGATCCACTGGAAACCCTCGGGCGAGAGCGGCGAGCCGGTCGAGCCCAGACACTGCAGACGGCTCAGATCGAACTGCGCGCCCGGGCGGACCCCGGCTTTGATGCATGCCCCGATATAGGCGGCGCTGGCCCCGAAGCAGGTCACGCCCACGTCCTGAGCAAGCTTCCACAGCGTGCCCATCCCGCCCAGGCCAGGCGCGGCCGGGCTGCCGTCGTAGAGGACGATACCGCTGCCGACCAGCAGCCCGCCCAGCAGCAGATTCCACATCATCCAGCCCGTGGTCGAGAACCAGAAGAAGCGATCGCCGGGCTTGAGGTTCATGTGCAGGGCGATCTTCTTGAGGTGCTCGATCAGGATGCCGCCCTGCGACTGGGTGATGGGCTTGGGAAGGCCGGTGGTCCCGCTCGAATACAGCACCCACAGCGGATGCTCGAAAGGCAACTGGGCGAAGGTGAGCGCTTCATCCGCTCGTCCAACGATCTCCGCCCAGGCGCGGGTCTTGGGCTGGGCCTGCCCGGCGAGCGTGGCCGGCGCGTAAGGGGCGTGCAGATACGGGATGTGGATGACCTGGCGGAGGGTCGGCAGGGCCTTGCGCAGATCGTCGACGACGTCGGCCCGGTCGAAGGGCTTGCCGTTGTAGACATAGCCGTCGATGGCGAAAAGTACCGTTGGCTCGATCTGGGTGAAGCGGTCGATGACGCTGGCCGCGCCAATATCAGGCGAGCAGCTCGACCAGACCGCGCCGAGGCTGGCGCAGGCCAGAAAAGCGATGACGGCGTGGGGGGTATTGGGGACGTAGGCGACGACCCGGTCGCCGGCCCCGACGCCCAACTCGCGCAGGCTGGCGGCGACCGAGGCCACGGCCCGGCGGAGTTCGGCCCAGCTCCAGGTCTCGTCTGGGACGGACTCGGAGCGAAAGAACAACGCCGGGTGTTCATTCGCGCTCCGAAACACGTGCTCGGCGTAGTTCAGCCGGGCGCCCTCAAACCAGGTCGCGCCGGGCATCTCGCGCCGGCTGAGCACGTTCGTGTAAGGGGCGGACGTCTTGATCTGGAAGTAATCCCACTGCGACGCCCAGAAGTCCTCGAGGTGATCGACCGACCACTGCCACAGCGCGGCGTAGTCGGCGAAGGCCAGGCTGCGTTTCTCAGCCAGCCAGCGCATGTAGGCGGCCATGCCGCTGGCCTGCTTGAAGGCCTCGGAGGGGGTCCAGAGGGGAATGGACATGTGGGGTTGGAGGTATTCCCGAGACGAGGGATATCGTCTCGGGAGCAGGTTTTATCAGTGCTTCGGGGCGAAGTACTGCTTCATCGGCTCGTAGTAGGAATCGATCCAGCCCTCGCGGTATTGCATGCCGTGGGCAGGCAGGCGCGAATGGCGGATGGTCACGGTTGTGCCGTCCTTCTTCGGCTTGAACAGGATCTCGAGGCGCGAATCGGGCTCCGCCTTGGTAAACTCCGTTGTGCGCCAGGCCTGCAGGATGCGGGCACCGGGCTCGAGCTCGAGATTCTTGCCGGTGATATAGCCATCCCAGGCCTGAAAGGTCGTGCCGATCCTGGCGTTGACGGTTGCCGCGCCGCCCGTCATCGCGGCATGCTTGCGGCTGTCCAGCCAGGCTTTATACACCGCCTCGGGCGGGGCGGGGATGAAGGCGGACACTTGAAATCGAAGCGACATGGTTAGGCCCCCCACTTCTGGTTGAACTTGCGAGCGTTGGCGCCGCTGAGCGCGGACCCGTGCCCGAAGCACACTGCGGCGAACGTAAGTTTGGCGAGCGCGGCGAGGGTGCGCCGGCCCTGAGCGTGATCGTCGTAGACGATAGACAGGGAAAGCCCGCCCAGGTTGCTGCACGCGTCGGCGGCAAAGAGCAGTCCGCCGTCGCGCTCGAGCATGAAGGCCATCTGCCCGGCGCTGTGCCCGGGCGCGGCGATGGCGCGCAGTCCGCCGCCGAAGGGAAGCATGTCACCGTCGGCGATCTCGTGCTCGATCTCAGCTTTGTCGACGATGCCGGAGCTGCCGGCGATGAAGAGGCGATACATGATCTGCTGCATCAGACCGCGGGAGGGGGTCGAGCGGTTGATGGCGACCTTGCCGCGCACCACCTCGGCGTCGGCATGGCTCATCCAGGCAGTCGCGCCGTTCTGTTTTTTGAGGGCATCCAGGCCGCCGGCGTGATCGGGGTGGCAGTGGGTGACGACGATGTTTGTGATGTCGCTCGGGCTGCGGCCGAGGGCCTGGACGGCGGCCAGGATCTTCACATCATCCTTGGCATAGCCGGTGTCGATCAGGGTGAGGGCGCTTCCGTCCTCGATCAGGAACGCATTGACGGGTCCGAGGCCAAGCGCGTAAACGCCGGGGAAGATGAGTTTGGCTGACATGGGGGGAAGTATAGGCAACGTCGACCGACGGCGGATGACGGATGACGGAAGCAGGCTCAGTCTGGCTTCAGTCGTCGGTCTTCTGTCGTCGGTCCTATAATTGCTGGCCGCTATGCCAGTTTATCAATACGCCTGTCCCGACTGTGGCCACCAGTTTGAGCGCCAGCAGAAATTCACCGATGAGAAGCTCAAGGTGTGCCCGAATTGCCACAAGCGCCATATTCATCGCGTGGTAGGGCAGGTTTCGGTCGCCTTTCGCGGGTCGGGGTTTTACGTGAATGACAGCCGCGGCTCAAACCCGGCCGGGGTGAAGGCCAAAGCCGCGGACGACAAGCCGGTTGAAGGCGCCCCGTCCGAGACGACGCCGGCCGAATCCAAGCCCGAGACGAAGCCTGAGGCCAAACCCGACGCCAAACCCGAGTCGAAGTCGGACAGTCCCGCGCCGGCCCCTTTGCTTCGCTCAGGGCAAGCTCCGAGCGAAAAGAAGCCGGCCGCCGGCGACACGAAGAAGTAGGGGGGCCGCTGTCTGAATCACGGATGGACACGGAGACGACGGATTGCACGGAAGGGCTCGTGACGGCAGAGGGTCACCGCCACCGCAACACCGTCATCCCACGCGAAGGCGTGGGTTCATCACCCCCCCTCAACGCCGTCATCCCACGCGAAAGCGTGGGATCCACATGTAACGCCGTGAACCCACTGTCGTCGCCACACCTTTGCGTGGGACCGATACCATGGCCGGGCGCGGTCCCAGCCGCCC
>JBDSIP010000056.1:0-2742 GCA_039917915.1 Thermoflexales bacterium | reverse complement strand
GCTAGATGCCCCCCAAGCCTCGGCGCATACGGCATTCTGCTGGTGCAGGGCAAACCGCCCTCTTGACAACTATTCATGTCGTGAATGATAATCATTCACGACATGAATGAACATGATTTGCCCCGCCTGGTTGCCCCCAGCCTGGAAGAGCGATTGCGGGTGATGCCCGTCGTGGTCATGACCGGCGCGCGCCAGACGGGCAAGAGCACCCTCGCTCAGCGCTTCGCCTCCCGCGACTGGCGCTATATCACCCTGGATGACCTGGACGCCGTCGACGCCGCGCGCCGCGATCCCGAAGCGCTTGTGGGCGGTACGACCCCGGTCACCATTGAAGAAATCCAGCATGAGCCCGATCTCATGCGCGCCATCAAGCGGGTCGTTGATCGCCAGCGCCGCCCGGGTCAGTTCCTGCTGACCGGCTCGGCGAATCTGCTCCTGATGCGTCAGGTTTCCGAATCACTGGCCGGCCGGGCGAGTTACCTCACGCTCTGGCCCCTGACGCGCCGCGAGCAACTCGGCCTGGGCCAGTGCGGCCGGTGGGAGGCGCTGTTCGATGCCCGGGATGAGGACTGGCCCGACCTCCTGACCGCCCATGAGGACACCCGCGAGGACTGGCGGGCGCTGGCCGCCCGGGGCGGTTTTCCAACTCCGGCTGCCCATCTACACAATGCCAGGGATCGGGCCGTTTGGTTCAACGGCTACGTCCGCACCTATCTGGAGCGCGACCTGCGCGAGCTGGCCGCGATCACCGCCCTGCCCGATTTCCGGCGCCTCATGCGGGCGGTCTGCCTGCGCCTTGGCCAGCTCGTCAATCAGACCGAACTGGGCCGGGATGTCGCTCTGTCCCAGCCAACGGTCCATCGCTACCTCAATCTGCTGGAAACTTCGTATCTGCTGGTGCGGCTCCCCGCCTATGCCGTCAACCGGACCAAGAGGCTGATCAAGACGCCCAAACTGTATTGGGGCGACACCGGTGTTGCCCTCCACCTCGCACAAGGCCAGGAGCCAACAGGCGCGCATCTCGAAAACATTGTCCTGCACGACCTGATCGCCTGGCGCGACGCGCGACTCGAGCGCGCGGAACTCTGCTACTGGCGTTCGGTCATCGGCGAGGAGGTTGACTTTGTCGTCGAATCAGGCGGGCGCCTGCTGCCCATCGAGATCAAGGCGACCGCGCGACCGCGCCTCGGCGATGCCCGCCATCTGCGCGCATTCCGGGCTGAATATGGCCCGCAGGCGCGGGCGAGTCTATTGCTTCACACCGGAGATACCCTCGAGTGGCTGACACCCGACGTGCTCGCCGTGCCGTGGTGGAAGGTGATTTAGGCGACACTTGGGCGCCGGCGCGGTCCACGCGAGCTGCGTCTGCCATCGGTCTGAAACATTTGCCGAGGACGCGGCTCTGGCCAGCCACGCCGGCACGTAGAACGTGCCGGCTGATACAACAAAGGCCTGCGGCCTCGCTCCCCCGCGAATCATGAGGTCGGAGGTCGCGTTCCTCTGGTGTGGGCAATCGGTAGTGAGATGCGCATCGCAAATGCGACCGCTACCGCGACCGGGGCCTTCCGGGCCCCGTCTGAAATAACAAAGGCCTCCGATCCGAACGGGCTCGCTTCTCGGACGGGCTATGGGGGCCGGAGGCCTCCCTCCCGCCGACGCTCTTTTTGCCTGGATCACCTCACGAACGCGTTTCCGTCCGCCATCTTGGCAGGAATTGCCCTCGAAACGGGGACTCCTTCGGCACTCAGGCCTCCGGCCGCGTTGGCTCGCTGAAAACGCGCCCTATACGGGCCGGAGGCCTTCGCATATTCAGACGGGGCCTTCCAGGCCCCGGTCGGCCTGCTATTCACATCATCTGTATACACATTCGCTGCGAAAGAGTCCGGGGGATTGCGTGTCCAGTGCGATGGGGCTTAACAAGTTAGTCCAACAACGCGTCCTAAGGCAAAAATTGGAGTTTGCCGCGCAATTCGGCGGCATCCATTGCCCCGTGGATGAGCAGGAGCGCGTCGATCACTTGACGGATGGTTCGCGTGTCCTTGGCGTAGAAAACGATGCCGGCATGCACTTGGCCGCTCGAGTGAGCGATCAAGAAATCGGTGTCGGAGGTAACGAACACGCGACGCTCCCGAAGCGCGTAAGCCAACTGGTCTGCGTCGGTTGCGGTTCGCAAACCTGCCTCAACTGTCGTCGTCACATCGACAAAGACCCGCCGAAGCGCGGCCGCAATCGCCGGATCAATATGCTCATCCAGGTGAAAGCGGACTTCCTCGGGCATCACTCAACCCGCAGACTTGAGGGTCGCAAGCTTTTCGGCCAGCGGCGAGGAAGTTTTCACCCGCATCTCCTCGGCGAACGCATCGTCGCGGGCTTCGCGCGCGTCGATCTCGGCCTTGTGGTCATAGTAGTAGGCCATAGCCGCGTAGACCGACGCAATCGGCAGGTCATATGTCGCGGCAATCTGTTCGAAGCTCATCCCCAGCCGCATACGCCAGGACGCCACGTGCGCGACAGCTATCCGGTGCCCGGCGATGCGCGGCCGGCCACCCAGCGTGTCAGGCGTCGCGACGATATAGGCGGAGATCGTCTCGGGCGGTGTAGAAAGCATGGGCGGAGTATATCGCCGGTGTCAGGCCATGCCCTAATCGGCGCAATCTGCGTGAATCTGCGGACAAAACCTGCTTCTCCCGCGACGGCCTGAGTCGCCCTCGGCTGATCGGCCCCTCATCCGCGCGATTCACG
>JBDSIP010000055.1:0-13953 GCA_039917915.1 Thermoflexales bacterium | reverse complement strand
ATCCCTGGGCTTGTGATCCCAACGTTGGTCGTGTGGGGCGCAAGCGACAACATTTTCCCCCTGGCCAATGCGCGTCCGCGCGTGGACGCGCAGCCCGGCGCGCGCCTCAAGATCTTCCCCGCCGTTGGGCACTTGCCCCAACAGGAAATGCCAGGAGTGCTGTTGCAGACCTTGCTTCCTTTTCTTGACACTGCTCTTGCTCGGCCGGGCGGATCCAAACCATGAATATCCACAAGTTCCTGCCAGTGGCGGTCCTGCGTGAGCGTTCGCGAACCCTGGCCGCAATCTTTGCCAGGATGCCGATCAACATGCCTCTGGTGATCTGGGTTGTTGCTTCGGACGTCGGCGATGAGCAGTTGAATCCCGTCATTGAGGCGTTGACCCGCAATATGATCATCAGCTTTATCCCGACCTTCATTTGGCTCGGCGTCGTCTACCTTGGGATGCGGGCGGCTGGCAGTTGATTCCGGCGATTCTCACGGGCTATGCGGTCTGGGCGGCCCTCATCGCGGCGGCGTTTGCGACCGGCCTGATAGAGTGGCCGCGCTGACAAGATTCCGCGCTAGGATTGCGCAGTTTGGTTCGGCGGCGGCCGCCGTCACGTCTTTATCCAGGAACAAATCGCATGACTGACTTCCCGCTTACCATCCGGCGCGCTACGGCCGCCGACCTCCCCGACATCGTCCGATTGATGGCCGATGACGTTCTTGGGCAGACCCGCGAACGATACGAGCTTCCGTTGCCGAAGCCGTATCTTGACGCATTCGCCGAGATCGATGCCGACCCGCGGCACGAACTGATCGTGTGCGAGCGCGACGGGCGCGTCATCGCGACCATGCATTTGATGGAGCTCGTGTCGTTGACCAAGATCGCCACGCGCCGAATGGAGGTTGAAGCGGTGCGCGTCCAGGCCGACTTGCGCGGTCAGCGGATTGGTGAGCGGATGATGCGCTGGGCGATTGAACGGTCGCGAGAAAAGGGCTGCGGGACACTGCAACTGACGACGCATGCGCGCCGGACCGAGGCGCACGCCTTCTACATCCGCCTCGGTTTCAAGGCTTCCCACGTCGGAATGAAACTCAGTATTGGCCACTAGCCTGGCAACCGGGACCGGGGATCGAAAGGGGCTAAACTTAGGGCAATCCAGACGCACTCGAAACAGGAGCATGCCATGATTGAGTTCGGCGCCGAAATCTGCGGAAATATCACCGAAGCCCGAGGCAGGGAGTGGCTGGAGACGAATGGCATTGGCGGTTTTGCGATGTCAACTATTGTCGGTTTGAACACACGCCGATACCATGGGCTCCTTGTCGCGGCGACGAAGCCGCCCACCGAACGCCTGATGCTGCTCAACAAACTCGATGAGGCGCTTGTCGTGCGTCTCCCCGACGGGGGCGAGCGCCGCGTCGATCTCGCGGTGAATGAGTTCAGCGACGATCGGCCCGCCCGGTTATCCGGACATCAGATCGGATTCCGGTTGGATCCATTTCCGATCTACACCTACGCAGTCGACGGTTGGGTGATTGAGAAGGCAATCTGGCTCGTCCACGGTCAGAACACCGTATGTGTCCAGTACGCTGTCACGCGTGATCCCCAGGCGGCGCCAGGCGCGAAGGCCGAACTACGCATCCGGCCGCTGATTTCATGCAGGGACTTTCACACCCTCTCGCACGAGAATCCCGGGCTGAATGTCGTGGCTGAGGTGGCGCTGCAACAAGTAACGTTGCGGCCTTACGCGGACGCCCCGGCGCTTCGCATTGCGCACAACGCTGATATCGTCGATCCGACGCCTTACTGGTATCGTAAATTTCATCTCCAGGTTGAGCAGGAACGGGGATATGATCACGTCGAGGACTTGCACGGGCCGGTTGAATTTCGCTTCCAGATCGGTGATGCGCCGGATCAGTTGTGCCTCATTGCGTCCACCGCAGCGATTGGGATCGCCGGCATTGACGAACTGCGCCGCGCTGAAGTGGCGAGACGGGCCGCAATCGTCGACGCGGCGGCCTATGACGATCCGATGGTGCGTGCGATGACGGCCGCCGCCGACCAATTCATCGTGTCTCGGGGCGAACGCAAATCGATCATCGCGGGATACCCGTGGTTCAGCGACTGGGGGCGCGACACGATGATTGCGCTGCCGGGTCTGACTCTGGCAACCGGTCGCTATGACGTTGCGCGAGATATCCTGCTCGAGTATGCCCGACATATGGATCAGGGGATGATTCCAAATCGGTTCCCAGACAAGGGCGATACGCCGGAATACAACACGGTAGACGCCACCTTATGGATGTTTGAGGCGACCCGGGCATTGAGCCAATACTGTCAGGACGAGGCGTTTGTCCGCGAGCATCTATACGAACCTCTTGCCGAAGCAATCGCCTGGCATGAGCGCGGCACCCGATACAACATCGGTCTGGATGCGGATGGCCTGCTACATGCGGGCTCGCCAGGTATACAGCTCACCTGGATGGATGCCAAGTATCGCGATTGGGTCGTGACGCCCCGTACGGGAAAGCCGGTGGAGATCCAGGCGCTCTGGTTCAACGCGCTTCAGATCATGCGCAGCTTCGCCGGTCGGTTTGGCGACACCGCCCGCGCCTTGCGCTACGGCGACCTGGCGGCACGCGCCGAACTTGCCTTCAATGCCCAATTTTGGAATGAAGACGCCGGATGTCTTTACGATGTTGTGGATGGCGCGGAGCGCGACGCTTCAGTCCGCCCGAATCAAATCTTCGCCGCCAGCCTCACTCACAGCATGCTGAATCAGGAGCGGATGCAGCGCGTCGTCGATGTTGTGGCGCGGGATCTTCTGACTCCTTTTGGTTTGCGCAGCCTGAGTCCAAACGATCCGCGTTATCGCGGCCGTTACGCAGGCGATCTTGAGACGCGCGATGGCGCCTATCATCAGGGCACGATTTGGGCATGGCTGATGGGGCCGTTTATCACCGCCCATGTTCGCGCGCATGAGCGCAGCGGAGCGGCGCGCCAGCAGGCGCGCCGCTGGCTGAACGGGATGTTGCCTCATTTGAATCAGGCTGGCCTGGGGCAGATTTCCGAGGTCTTCGATGGCTATGCGCCGCATCTGCCCGGCGGGTGCGTGGCGCAGGCCTGGAGCGTGGCGGAGTTGCTGCGTTCGGCGATAGAGGACATTTAGCGGGGTGACCTGTCAGGTGCCGGCGACGTCGGGCTGACCTGTCAGGTGCCGGCGGTGGCGGGCTGACCTGTCAGGTCGGGCCGGTGGCCTCTTTCAACGCTGCCACGATGTAGTCGACCTGCGCTTCCACCGATAGCGTCACGTCGACGACGATGGCGTCCACAGGTTCCTCCAGAGCCAGAAACTGGCTCTCGAGCAGCTTGACGGGCATAAAGTGCTGGCGCCCCTCCATCCGGGCGCGGATGGAGGCCAAATCGCCGCGAAGGTGGACAAAACGCAGCCGAGGCCCGGTCAAAACGTCGCGATACCGTTGTTTGAGGGCAGAACAAGCCAAGATGCCGGGCTCGCGGTTCTCAATCGACGCATCGATGACTCTGCGCAGCGCTGCAAGCCACGGTGCCCGGTCCTCGTCGGTGAGAGGAGTCCCCTGGCGCATCTTCTCGACATTTGAAGCCGGATGATGGTCGTCCGCGTCATAAAACCGCCAGCCGAGCCGGCTCGCCAGCGCGCGCCCGATGGTGGTCTTGCCTGAACCGGAAACGCCCATGACGACCACAAACACTGGCGTTACGTTGTGAGATTGCCCAGACACGGTGCCCAATTATAGGCGCGCCGCCGCCTATAATGATCGCAATGAAGGGGGTCCACCAGGCGGTCGTTGCGTCATTTGCGGTCCTCACCATTTTTCTGCTTGCATTGACGTCATCGTCTCCGCCGCCCGCGCCTTCGGTAGCGGAGGCGCATTCAATAGCGACCCTCGACCCGACCGTTGTGAATGAGGCCACCGCCTTCGCAGCCGCGCCACCGACGGTGGAGTCTCTCGGGGCGGAGGCAATGGCAGGCGATCTGTCTTTGGGCGACGATCTGACTGCCGAGACTGCCAGCCCTCCACAAGATCTGCCCGACCTCCGCACACCCACGCCGGCGCTGGTGCCGGCCTTGTCGCCAACACCGCCTCGCCCAACACCGGCCTTTACCCCGATGTCGGACCCCGAAGACAACCGTATCGCGCGGGTTCCCCCGACCGCGACGCTGGCGCCAGTCGCGCCGCTGCGCACACCCGAGACCGTGGCTCTCCAGCCAGCAGCGCCACCGGTTGCTGTCGTCACGGGCGCCGCCGGCGTCCGTGAGGCGCGTGTGCCGATTCTGATGTACCACTATCTGTCGGTCCCGCCGCCCGACGCTGATCGGATCCGGATCGACTTGTCGGTGTCGCCGGCGATGTTTGAGCAACAGCTCGCCTACCTGAAGGAAAACGGCTACACGACCATCAGTCTGGGCGACCTGTTCGACGCGCTGGCGGGCGGTCGGGGCCTTCCGGCGAAGCCGGTAATTCTCACCTTCGATGACGGCTATCGCGATGCTTACGAGAATGCGTTGCCGCTGCTCAAGAAATATGGAATGCGGGCCACCTTCTTTATCGTTACGGACTTCATCCATGCGGGCCATCCGGCATATCTGACCTGGCCGATGGTCCAGGCGCTAAACGATTCCGGGATGAGCATCGAGAACCACACCCGCTCGCACGCCGACTTGCGCCGCCGCGACGACGATTTCCTGGTCTGGCAGATCCTGGGCGCGATCGAAAGCATCAAGGCCTACACTGGCAAGCGTCCGCAGTTCTTCTGCTATCCAGGCGGCTTTTTCGATGACAACACAGTCCGGGTTGCGCGCTCAGCCAACATGCTTGCCGCAGTAACAACCCAATACGGCAAGACGCACTCGCTGGGCGATGCGATGGTCTGGTCGCGCGTGCGCGTGCGTGGCGAAGGCACGCTGCGCGACTTCGCCGATCTGGTCCGATAGGGCTGCGCTTTCCAGAAACAGATTCAGCCTGAGGTTGCGGCAAGGGCGGCCTGCACGATGTCATCGGTGCGAATGCCGTCGGCCTGGCCCTCGAAGTTCAACAGGATTCGATGCCGCAACGCAGCTGCGGCCAGGCTGCGCACATCGTCGATGGCAACGTTGAACCGGCCGCTCAATAACGCCAGTGAGCGCGCGCCGAGGAGCAGGGCCTGGGCGCCGCGCGGGCTGCTGCCATAACGCACATACTTGCGGACCATGGCCGGGGCCAGGTCCGACTCGGGGTGGGTGGCCGAGATCAGCGCGGCGGCGTGCCGGACGACGGCCGACGCCGCGGGGACCTGCCGGGCATACGCGTTCATTGCCAGCAGCATGCCGGCGTCGGCCACGCGCTGGGCGCTCGTGGTCTTGTCACCCGTGGTCTGATCGAGTATTGTGGCCAGCGCGTCCGCATCCGGGAAGCCGACATTCAACTTGAACATGAAGCGGTCAAGCTGGGCTTCGGGCAAGGGATAGGTGCCTTCCATGTCGATCGGGTTCTGGGTGGCCAGGACAAAAAACGGTGACTGAACCTTATAGGTCCGGCCCAGCACGGTGACGGTGCGCTCCTGCATCGCTTCGAGCAGGGCTGATTGTGTTTTTGGGGAAGCGCGGTTGATCTCGTCGGCCAGTACGATGTTGGCAAAGACCGGTCCGGCCTGAAATCGAAAGGCGCGCCGGCCCGATTCTTGTTCTTCCAGAATATCGGTCCCGACAATATCGGCCGGCATCAAGTCCGGCGTAAATTGAATGCGCGAGAAGCGCAGATCAAGCGCATCAGCAAATGCGCGCACAAGTGACGTCTTGCCAAGACCGGGCAGGCCCTCGAGCAGGACGTGCCCGTTGGCGATGATCGCCAGCAGGGTATGTCGAATCACCTCGGCTTGCCCAATGATGATCTTGGAGACCTCCGCTTCGATCCGGGCGGCCGAGGCATTGAACTGATCGGGGGTGAGCGCGACGGGCGCCGGAGAAGTCGACATGAGCTACTCGTAGTTGAAGCGCCAGGGCGCATTGTCCATGGGCAGATCCGACAGCCGCATTCGGCGCAGCGCATCAAAGCGCGGCATCATTTCGCCGATGGAATCGCCGCCCAGTTTCTCAATGAGCGCATCCGCCAATACCTGACACACCATCGCCTCGACGATGGGCACGGCCCGCGGCACCGGGCAGAAGTCGCTGCGTTCGTATTTGGTGGTCACTTCTTCGCCTGTCGCGAGATCGACTGACTTTAACGGGTTGAGGGTTGTCGCAATCGGCTTGAAAGCTGCCCGGAGCACAACGGGCGCGCCGTTTGTGATGCCGCCCTCGAGGCCGCCGGCGTGATTACTGCCCAGCGTAAGGTTGCCATCTGCAAGCGTCAGCTCATCCTGCGAGCGCGTGCCCGGATGAAGCGTCTCGGCGAAACCGTCGCCGATTTCGACCCCTT
The DNA here is from genome assembly GCA_039917915.1 of Thermoflexales bacterium. GTDB lineage: Bacteria > Chloroflexota > Anaerolineae > J036 > Brachytrichaceae > Brachythrix. Next base: position 7,525 of record JBDSIP010000055.1, on the reverse strand, counting down.
TTACGGCGGGGATGCTGCCGACCGCCGCCATCAGACGGGTGGAAAGCCTGCGATCCCAATGGGTGTGGCTGCCCAGGCCCGGAGGCACGCCAAGCGCCGCGACCTCAACCACGCCACCCAAAGTGTCCTTGTCTTCCATCGTTTTGCGAATGAGCGCCCGCATCCGCTCGGCCAGCACTTCTTCGAAACAGCGCACATCGCTCGATTCGGCGGCCAAAAAGCGTTGGGCGAAGACCGCCGGGTCGAGCGGCGTCTCGCGCTCTGTCGTGACCAGCCCCCAGCTCGTAATGCCGATCCGGCCCAGGCTGACGACATAGCCTCCGACGGTGATGCCGAACTCGGAGAGCAGCCGCCGGCAGGCCGCGCCGACGGCCACGCGCATGGTCGTCTCGCGGGCCGATGCGCGTTCAAGCGACAGGCGTAACTCGCGATAGCCATACTTCACCGCGCCGGTCAAGTCCGCGTGGCCCGGGCGGGGGATCGTCATGGGTTCGACGTCTCGATCGCGCCATTTGGCGAAATCGAGATTCTCCACCGTAAAAGCAATCGGCCCGCCGGTGGTCTTGCCTGCCATCACCCCCGACGTAATCCGGGCGTGATCACGCTCGATCTTCATCCTGCCGCCGCTGCCATAGCCCTGCTGGCGCCGCGCCAGTTCACGGTCGATGTGCTCGCCGTCAAGCGGCAGACCTGCCGGCATGCCTTCCAGGATGGCGGTCAGGGATGGGCCGTGAGACTCGCCCGCGGTCAGAAAGCGCAGCATCGATCAGCCTGAAGCGGCCAGCGATCCCATGGGATCCCAGGGCGGCAGCACGATCGGCGCGCCATCCAGCGCGGCGAGCGCGACGGGGGGAACGAGCTCCTTGCGCACCAGCACTTCGTACATGTATTCGTCAAACCAGGCGTCGGTCATGATCATGAATCCCTTTTCGCCCACCGACTCGCCCCAGCTATTCTCGACCCGCCACTTTTTCGGCGCGCCGTCGGCGTCGATGTCAACACCCGTAAACACCATGGCGTGGGTCATCATGCTGTGGGCATAAGCCAGCCGTTCGGCCTTGCCGGCCGTGTGGGTCACCCCGTAGGTCAGCGCATAGTCGTAGACGTCCAGATCCATGACGCCCAGATCGCGGTTGAAGCGCTGTCCAACGTCGCAGCCAAACCATACGGGCTCGGAACGCTTGACGATCATGTCGGCGGCCGCCTGTTTGAATGTCGCCAGATCGACGTTCAGGTAGCGGATGAGGTCGCCTTCTGCGACGTTGCCGAGATGGCCGATCGTGAACAATTGATTGAACGCCCGGCCTTCCATCGGACAATGGATCAGGCAAACGAGATCATCCAACGGATAAGCGACATACTTGTCAAAGAATTCACGGGGTGTGAGCGTGCCGTCGCGATGAAACACATCGTCCTTGTCCCGCCATTGCCAGTGAAATGAGCGCGGCGGCTCGCCGAGGTGGATGGCCAGCATGCGGTAGATCTCCGCTAGCATGTCCGCCTTGCGAGCCTGCAGTGCGGAAGCAGCCGCGCCCTTCGCAGGCATTGCGCGCAGTTCGGCCGCATGCTCGCGGAGGCGGGTGGTTACGCGTCCATTCATCAAGGCTGAGTTGCCGCTGCTCTCCGTCTCGCGCATCACGGACTTGGGCACCACGCCGTACTTTCGGACGAGGTTCGCGAACATGTCCCACTGCCCGCCATCCTGAATCGGAGACTGAAGCAGAAACTGAACCAGGCGTCCGTCCACCGGCTCGCCGGCGGTTGCGATCACACTTTCTAGGAAATAGTTCGATTTCTCGAGCTTGTCCCAGAACATGGGGTAGGTCTGGGAGAACTCGAACTTCTCGAGATTCAGCCTTTTTCTGGCTTCGACCCGGAAGAGGTTGAGGCCGGCAAACAGCCAACATCGGCCGCTGTGCTCCTGAGATGTGGCGTCGTTTGACTTCAGCGCATGCGAGTAGACGTGATCGTTGCGGTTAAGCACGCTCCGGTCCAGAGCGACCGCGTGGGCGCTGGTCTTGGTGACGGCATTGAGGGCGAGGCGATTCTTGGGGTCGGCGGCGAAAGCCGCGCTCCACGCCTGGGCGCGGTCGGAGGAGACTTGAAAGTTGGGGTCAAATGGGCTCATACTGGGGACACTCCGAGGGTCTGGCGCATGATAACCGATGCCTCCCGCGCGCCGCGGCCGGTCCAGCGCGCAAACGCCTCGGCGCCTTGCTCGGCGAGCATGCCAAGTCCGCCAATGACGCGCGCGCCTCGGGTCCCGGCGTCGCGCATCAGGGTTGTGACGGCGGGTTTGTAGACCAGGTCGTAGAGGATCGCCGAGGCGGGAAAGGGCACAGCCACGGGCCAGGGCGTGGTGGCTGGGTTCGGATCCATCCCGGCCGACGTGCAGTTCACGATCAAATCGGCCGTTGCGGCCGCCTGGGCATCAATGTGTTCGACGGCCACGGGCGATCGGCCGTCAGGTCCCTTTAACGTCCCGCACAAGTTTGAGGCCCGGCCAAAGTCGCGATTGAAAACGCGCGCATTCGCCCCGGCCTCGAGCAGACCGTAGCAGATGGCGCGGGCTGAGCCACCCGCGCCCAGGACCAGCGCGCGCATGCCCTTCAAGCTGGAGACGCCGTGGATGCGCAGGTCGTCGATGAAGCCAATCGCGTCGGTGTTGTCGCCAATCAAATCGCAGCCGTCGCGGATGATCGTGTTCACCGCCCCGATGGCGCGGGCGTGGGCGGTCAGCGCATCGAGGCAGCCGACGACCGCCTGTTTGTGGGGGATGGTGACATTCGCGCCGGCGATCCCGTTGTTGTCGCGCAGCGCCTGGATGCGCGCGGCGAGATCAGCGGGCGCGGTCTCCCACAACTCATAGGTCCAATCCGAAAATCCGAGCGCGGCAAAGGCCGCATTGTGCATTTTCGGCGAGGCCGAGTGCGCGACGGGATAACCAAAAAGCCCGACTCGCATGTCAGTCTGCCTGAAGCGAATGGAGATCGGCAAAGAACCCGGGGTAGGTCTTGGCCACGCACTCCGCGCCCTGGATGACCGTCTCCCCATGGGCGATCATTGCCGCCACGGCCAGCGCCATCGCCATGCGGTGATCGCCCAGGCCGTCCACGCTTGCGCCCCGCAGCGGCGTTGGCCCCTCGACCTGGAAGCCATCGGGGGTCGCTTCGATCCGCGCCCCGAGCTTGCGCAACTCGGCGACCAGGCCCTCGAGCCGGTTGCTCTCCTTCACCCGCAGCTCTTGCGCGTCCCGCACAACGGTCAGGCCGTGGGCCTGGGCGGCGGCGACGGCCAACACCGGCAGTTCGTCAATCATCCGAGCGGTGAGGTCGCCGGCGATCTCGATGGCCCGCAGGCCGCTTGATCGGACGCGCAGCGCCGCCACCGGCTCGCCGCCCTCCTCGCCTTCGTCCTCCAGATCGATGTCGGCCCCCATCATCCGCAAGGCGTCGAGGAGGCCAGTTCGGGTCGGGTTGATGCCGACCTCGAGCAACTTGATATCGGCGCTGGGATGGAGCAGGCCCGCGACGATGAAGAACGCCGCCGACGAAAAATCCCCCGGGGCCGTCATGGAGATCGCATGCAGACAGGCTGGCGGCGTTAGCGTAGTCGCGTTGCCGAGGGTTTGCGCGTCGGCGCCCATTGCGCGCAGCATGCGCTCGGTGTGGTCGCGGGTGGGGGCGGGTTCGCGGGTCGTGGTCGGCCCGGCGGCGTTCAACCCGGCCAGCAGGATCGCCGACTTCACCTGCGCACTTGCGACAGGCAGGGTGTAGTCGATGCCGCGCAGCGCAGCAGCCCGCAGTGTCAGCGGAGCACAACCGCCCACATCCGCGATCAGCGCCGCCATCTGGGTCAGGGGTTCAGTGATGCGGCGCATCGGCCGGCGGCGCAATTGGGCGCTCCCATCAATGACGCAGTCGAACCCCAACCCGGCGGCGAGGCCCGCAAGCAGCCGCATCGTGGTGCCGGACGAATCGCACAGCAGAGGCGCCGCCGGCGCACGGAGGCCGCGCAGACCGCGGCCCGAGATCACCAGGTCTTCGCCAAAGTCCACGGCTGCGCCCAACGCTCTCACACAAGCGATGGCAGCCTTGGCGTCGTCGGAAACCAGAGGCTGGCGCACGCGGGTCTCGCCCGTTGCGACCGCGCCGAGCAGGGCTGCCCGAACGGTGATGCTGCGATCGCTGGGCGGGCGGAGCCGGCCGGTGAGGCGGGCGGGCGCGTTGAGGACTTCGTTCAATTGGGGTAATGGGCGCGCCGGGCGGCGGCCGCCGCGCCGAGGAAGGCCCGCAGGCCGGCCTCATCGCCGCGCTCGATCAGGGCGCTGAGCTGGTCGAGCGAGAACTGGGCGTCGCGGATGGCGGCGACGAGCGGGCCGGGATTGGTGAGCAGAATATCGGTCCACATGGTGACGTCGCTGGCGGCGACCCGGCTGGTGTCGCGGAAGCCGCCGGCCATGACGTCCCAGACCTCGGGCCGCTCGGCGCCAAACTGGGCGGTGGCGGTGACGAGGGCCAGGGCGAGCGAATAGGGCAGATGGCTGGCGAAGGCGAGCAGCCGGTCGTGGTCCACGGCGGCGATATCGCGCGGCCGGGCCCCGACAAACTCAGCCAGCCCACGGACTTTCGCATAGGCAGGGTCGTTGCTGCGGGCGGTCCGGGTAAGGATCCAGGGCGCGTTGACATACAGCGTCGCCTCAGCCGCGTCAAGGCCCGAGGTTTCCCTGCCGCACATCGGGTGCCCGCCGACGGCGCTCAGCCGGGCGGGGAGGGCATCCATGGCCGCGACGATGGCCGACTTGGTGCTGCCCATGTCGGTGATGGTCGCGCCATCGGCGCAGGATTCGCCGCAGGCCGCGATCTGCTCGATCAGCACGCGGGCGGGGGTGGCCAGGATCACCAGCTCGGCGTCGCGCACGCCCTCAACGAATTCAGTCGTCGCGCCGTCCACGACGCCCTGGGCCAGGGCCGCATCGCGGGTGGCTTCGCTCCGTGAGACGCCGGTGATACGCCCGGTGTAGCCGCGGGCTTTGAGCGCCAGGGCCAGCGAGGCGCCCATGATGCCGATCCCGACGATGGTGATGCGTTCAGGCAGGTTCACGGCGCTCGATTCTACAGACTGAATCATTGACATGGATAGACAGGATGTACAGGATGGAATGCAATTGCTCCATCTTGTACATCCAGTTCATCCATGTTCAATTTGCGATGCTGCGGTCAACCGCTTCCGCTACCCGCCGGATTTGTCCGACAAGTTCAGCATAGGCCTTGGGCGTCAGCGACTGCGCGCCGTCGGACAGGGCCTTGCTCGGCTGCGGGTGAACCTCGATGATGAGCCCGTCCGCGCCGGCCGCAACCGCGCCCTTCGCGACAGCCGGCACATACTCCCACTTGCCCGTGCCATGGCTCGGATCGACGATAACGGGCAGATGAGTGAGCTCCTGAAGCACCGGGATCGCGTTGATATCGGTCGTGTTGCGGGTGTACTTCTCGAAGGTCCGAATCCCGCGCTCGCACAGCATGACGTTGTAGTTGCCGTGGCTCATGATGTATTCGGCCGCCATGAGCAATTCTTCCATCGTCGCGCTCATCCCGCGCTTGAGCAGGACCGGTTTCATGCTGTAGCCGACCGCATGCAGAAGCGAATAGTTCTGCATATTGCGCGCGCCGATCTGCAAAATGTCGGCGTAGCTCGATACGAGAAGGACCTGCTCGGGTGCCATCACCTCGGTGACGACCGCCATGCCGGTCCGGTCACGGGCCTCGGCCATCCACTGCAACGCCTTTTCGCCGTGCCCTTGGAAGGCGTAGGGCGATGAGCGCGGCTTGAATGCGCCGGCCCGCAGGATGGTCGCGCCTGCTTCGCGCACGGCCAGGGCGGTCTCGAGCACCTGCTCGCGGCTTTCGGCCGCGCACGGGCCGGCCATCATCACCACGGCGTTTCCGCCGATCTCATGGGTCCGTGCGCCAACTTTAATCGAGACGATCGTGTTCTCTTTCTTGAAATCGCGGCTGGCCAGCTTGTACGGTCGCAGAATCGCGACCACCCGCTCGACGCCGTCGAGCACCTCGAGCTGCTCGCTGTCGATCGGGCGCTCATCACCGACCATCCCAATAATGGTCCGCTCTTCGCCCTGCGAGAGGTGGGCACGCATGCCCTCACCTTCGATCTTGCTGACCACCCCGGCGATTTCCTGGGCGCTCGCGCCCGCCTTCATGATGATGACCATGGCCTAGATCTCGCGGTCCATCGCCTCGGCGATCCGGCGGGCCTGCTTTACCAGATCGTGAAACGCCTGCGGTGTGAGCGATTGGGCGCCATCCGAGACGGCCTTGCTGGGGTCGGGGTGGACCTCGATGATCAGCCCATCGGCGCCGGCTGCGATCCCGGCTCGCGCGGCGGCGGTCACATACTCGCTCTTGCCTGTCGCGTGGCTGGGGTCGACGACGACGGGCAGGTGGCTCAGCCGTTTGAGCACCGGCACGGCGTTGATGTCGAGGGTGTTGCGGGTGTAGGTTTCGAATGTGCGGATCCCGCGCTCGCACAGCATGACGTTGTAGTTCCCGCGGGCCAGAATGTACTCGGCGGCCATGAGCAGTTCTTCCATCGTGGCGCTCATCCCGCGCTTGAGCAGGACCGGGCGCATGCTCTCGCCCACCGCGTTCAGCAGCGAATAGTTCTGCATGTTCCGCGCGCCAATCTGCAGGACATTGGCGTATTCCGAGACGAGCTCAACCTGCTCGGGCGCCATGACTTCGGTCACGATCGCCAACCCGGTGACGTCGCGCGCCTCGGCCATCCATTTCAGGGCGTCTTCGCCATGGCCCTGGAAGGAGTAAGGCGAGGTGCGCGGTTTGTAGGCCCCGCCGCGAAAGGCCCGCGCGCCGGCTTCCTTGACCGCCCAGGCGCTCTCGAGCACTTGTTCCCGGCTCTCGCACGCGCACGGCCCGGCGATCAGGACGATCCGCTTATCGCCGCCGACGTTGACGGCGCTGCCATTGCTGCCGATGATCGTGATCGCCGAGTCCTCCTTGCGGAACTCGCGGCTGGCCAGCTTGTAGGGCTTCAGAATGGGCTGGATGAAATCGACCCCGGCCATCGTTTCGAAGAAAGATTTATCAACCGGCCGATCGTTGCCGACCACGGCGATGACGGTTCGCTCCTCGCCGTAGATCGGGTGCGACTTAAGCGCCATCGAGTCGATGCGGGAGATGACGCCCGCTATTTCGGCCCCGCTGGCGCCGGGTTTCATGATGATGACCATTGACATGACTCCGTGTGTTATTCCTGGGAGAAACAAAAAGAGGGCGCGGAGCCTACTTGCTCCGCGCCCTCTTCTGATTCGCCGTGTGTTCGTCCGGCTTATCGCGAGGTTCTCGCGTGGCTAGGTAAGCTCCCTTTAGCCTTGCTAAAGTAGCTGTAATACCAATAGCTCGTAAACGAGAAGACCTTGCGCATCTGCCTGAGATCGCGACTCTACCGGATTCGGGCGGGGATGTCAAGGGCGAATTTTGTCTGGGCC
>JBDSIP010000054.1:0-2742 GCA_039917915.1 Thermoflexales bacterium | reverse complement strand
CTGGCGAACCGAGGGCGCGGTGTTGTTTGGGGCGGAGACCGGTTTCGAATACAAGGCGGCCGAGAACCAGACCGGTCTGATTCGCTGGCCGGCCGGACTGATCAGCGGCACCAGTCAGATCGTGGCGGGCGAGTTGTGGAATGGCAACTTGTATGCCCTCGACTCCGGCGTCGGCCAGATCTGGCGCCTTATCCGCCAGTCCGACGGCGCCTTTGCTGGCAGCCCGTATTTTCGCGTGCCGTACGGCCCGCTCACGACGACGATCGATATCGCCGTCGATGGCGCTGTTTACGTCCTGCAGCGCAACGGCACCGTCCTAAAGTATCTGACGAGCGCGCCGGCGACGTTCGCGGTCTCCCCGCCCGAGCCGATCGGCCGCTCGGTCGCGATCGCGCTGAGCGCGCAGGAGCAGCAACGCGGCAGTGTGTTTCTCGCCGATGTCGACAATGGCGCGATCTGGCAGCTCGGCAAGAATGGCGAGTTTCAGCGCCAGTACCGCCCGCCCGGCCTTGAATTCGCCAACATGATCGACATGTCGGTCGATCCGGTGAACAACCTGGTGTATGTGCTGACCAACAAGAGGCTGCTGAGCTTCAAGTACGTCACTTAGACCGTGCGCAAGGGACTTGCCAGAAACGATAGTCCCAGCCCCGGCATGCGCCGGGGCTGGGACTATCGTTTCTGGCAGTATTCTGCAGGTGGCCATCATTGCCGGCCCGGCAACCCGTTTCGGACCGATACAATCTCGGCCAGTATCGAAAGCGCGATTTCCTCGGGTGCTTGGGCGCCGAGGTTGAGCCCGATCGGCGCGTGCAAGCGCGCAAGGTCGGCCTCGCCGAAACCGGCCGCCCGCAACCGGCCAATCCGTTTTGCATGCGTGCTGGCGCTGCCCAGAATGCCAACGTAAAAAGCCGGACTGCCCAACGCAATCTCGAGCGCGGGATCATCGATCTTCGGGTCGTGGCTGAGCGCGACAAAGGCGGTGGTCCGGCTGATCTGAAGGCCGGCCAGGGCGCGGGCGGGCCAGGCATTGATCAGCGCGTCGACGCGCGGAAAGCGGGCAGGGGAGGCGAAGGCGCTGCGCGGGTCGATCACCGTCACCCGAAATCCAAGGGTGGCCGCGATCTCGGCCAGCGGGATGGCAATGTGGGCGGCCCCAATGCATATGAGGCCAGGCGGGGGGAGCAGCGCCTCGACGAAGATGTCGAAGTCCGCAAGCTCAATCCGGCGCGGTCTGCCTTCGCGCATGGTCGCGAGCAGCGCGTCCCGCAGCCCCGGCACGATGTCAGCCCCATCCGCCCGCCCGTCGTCCCACAGGTGCGCCCGTCGGCCGACTTGATCGGCCGGCCCGCCGACCACGACGGCCATCGCGAGAGCCGGGCCTGAGCGGGCGGCCTCGCGCCACAGGGACTCGATCTCGGGGGCCAGCGTTTCGACGAAGACTTCGATCTCGCCGCCGCAAGCCAGTCCGACTTCCCAAGTGGTCTCGTCGGCGATTCCAAAGTGCAGAGCACGAGGTCCGCCGCCGCGCAATGCCTCGAGACCTGCCTCATACACTGCGCCTTCGATGCATCCGCCGCTGACCGAGCCTGTGACGCGGTTGCCCTCGGCGATGGCCATCTTGGCCCCCTCGCCGCGCGGGGCGCTGCCCCAGGTGCGGATGACGGTGGCGACGGCTGCAGGCGCACCTGCGGTCCGCCATGCCGCGATATCGTTAAGAAGATCCTGCATGCTGCGCGGTGTATTCGGAAGCGATATTCCCCGCCCCGGCGTACGCTGGGGCGGGGAATGCCGCGTCCGAAAGTAGTTTTACGCCTTGGGCGGCGCGGGCGGCTGCTGCGGCTGCTGGGGCGGCATCATCGGCATCGCCTTCGCGGGCCGGCGGCGATTGAGCGCTCGCACGATCGCGATCAGGACCACGAAGGGCAGGGCCAGGATGATGAGGACTGGCAAAACCGTGACCAGCAGCCAGATCGCAAGGGTGCCGAGCCCCTGCAGGATTCGGATCAGCGCTTCGACAGCGTTCTTGAACTCGCCCTCGGGGCGCCAACCGGGGGCGGTGATGGGCTGGGCGATGACATCGGGGATGAGCGAAAACGTGACGGTCGACATCGCCGCTGAGGTCGCCAGAAACTGGGCGCGGCCCTTGGCCTGCTCGATCTGCCCCCGGATCGTGGTCAGTTCGCGATATACCGCGAGCACGTCCTCGGTCTTGGTCGACTTTTCCAAAATGGAACGGAGCTGCGTCTCGGCGGCCTCGAGGTTCTTGATCCGGGCGCTGAGGTCCGAGAATTCGGCCGTCACGTCCTGGCCGGTCACCTGGTCATTGCGGACTTCGATGGCCATCTTGCGAGCCCTTTCAAGCGTGGCATCCAGTTTGTCAGCCGGCACTTTGATGATGATGATCGCCTGCGACCCCTGGGCAAACTTGGTTGTGTTTGAGGACTGGATGAAGCCCTTGAACTCCGTCGTCATCCGCCCAATCTCGTCCAGGCTGGCCAGGGTGTCCTTGACGATCAGGGTGAGATTTGCGGTTCGGATCACCAACCGATCGGTGATATCGGTCTGCCCAGCCGGGGACTGGGCATCGGCGGCACCGCCGGCCTTGGGCGCCGTCACCGGCGCGGAAGGGGCGACCGACTCGCGGCCGGGGTTGGAGGCCGCCGGCGCGGCCGCGCCGCAGGAAGCGAGGGCAAGCGCGCTCAGCATCAGGGTGGGAAGGAGAGTTCGAGTTTTCATTGT
>JBDSIP010000053.1:0-2702 GCA_039917915.1 Thermoflexales bacterium | reverse complement strand
AGATAGTCGATCTGAGCCGTGTCGTTCCAGGGCAGCCCGGTGCCGTCGTTGCCGTGATACAGATAACTGGCCTCCCGGGTGGCCGCATCCACGCGTTTGAAGGCCACCGCCGCATCTTTGTGATCGTAGTAGTGATCGTCGAGATACACCTCGATCCGCGGATCGGAGGACAAGTTCGGACCGTTGTAGGTGTAGTTTGGATACGGCGGCTGGGACGATGACAGGAACCACTCCGGGTGCTCGGCCACCCAGGTCGAATCCAGACCGGTATGGTTGGGAACCATGTCGCTGGCGAGGCGGATGCCACGCTTCCAGGCCCGGGCCTTCAGATCGGCCAGCGCGGCGTCCCCGCCCAGATCAGAGGCGATGACGTAGTCCTTCAGCGAGTAGGCCGAAGCGATCGCCTCGGGGTTGCCCATCTTCTGCTTGATGGTCTGGCTGGCCGTGCTGCGCTCCCACAGGCCGATCAACCACAGCCCGGTGATCCCCCAGCGCTCGAGCTGGTCCAGCTCGGCCTCCGGGATCTGATCGAGCCGTGTTATCGCTCGGCCATGCTTCTTGCTGAGCTGATCGAGCCAGACGTAGCTGCTCTTGGCGATCATGACGACGTTGGGCATCCAGGCTTGATCGAGCGTATAAGCCTCGGGCTCGTAAAACGCATCCGGCACGTCGGGTGCGGCTGATGGGCCGGCGGAGGCTCCTGGAACCCCGCCGGCGCTTCCGGTCATTTCGGAAAAGAACGCGGAGTCAAAACGGGGCGGCTGGGCCGCCCGATTTCCATCGCCGACAAAATCCATCTCGCCCCGCCCGGCCAGCATCGCGCGGCCTTCCTCGCGGATAATGTCGAGACCCGTCAACAGCCGATTGATCAATGCGACCTGATCGCCAAGCAGCGCCCCCCATATGTCGCGAATGATTTCGAGTTGTCCCTCGAGCGAGAACGGGCTGGCGTCGATCGGGGCGCGCAGCGCGGCAAACAGGCTGAGCTTGCCGCGCGGGGTGTCGACGCTGGGCTGCCCGTCAAAGAACTCGGGCAGGCGCGTCATCTTCGGCACGTAGCGGGTAACCTCGCGCAGACGCGTGTCGTCAAAGAGTTCCCGATAGGGTGCCAACGCCGGGTTGTCGTTGGCCAGCCAGACCAGCGTCATTTCCTCAAGCACAACCTCGCGGTTGGGTATTCCGTCCGTTGAGGCGTTCAAATACTGCAGCGGGGTGAGCGCGCCAAGAACGACAGGCTTGGCCGGAAAGGCCTCGACAAACTCGCGCAACGCGCGCTGCACTTCGGCCTCGCCCACATTTTCGTTCAAATGGTCAAGGGCGTCCCGCAGGACGTTTGGGTTGTGGGCCCGTTTGAAGCGCCCGATGGCGATATGGGCGAGCTCGTGGATGAGGCCTATCGCGTTGATGTCGGAGGCCCGAGCGGGCAGCCCGGCCGCGCTGATTTGCTGGGCCATCTGCTGCGCAGCGTAGTAGTTGGCAAAAACGACGTCGTCATTGGTGGCGAATAAGTCCTGGTCGATCTGGAACCGGTCGCGCGCGCTGCGGTTGATGAGTAATTCAAGCATCGATAACCCCATGAGTCAAAGGCGGCGATTCAACTGCCATTGTAATGGCCGGAGTGACGGGAGCGTCGTCCGGAACACGGATTGTCACGGATGCGCACGGATCTCCACGGCAATTCCAAGTGATCCATCCGTGTGAATCCGTGCGCATCCGTGGAATCCGTGTTCCAACCGCTCGAACAAGCTCCCACGTACAATCACCCTCCCATGCCCCACCGCGTCCAGGTCATCGACTCGCATACCGGCGGCGAGCCTACCCGCATCGTCATCGCCGGCGGCCCCGAACTTCCCGGTATCCCGATGAGCGCCGCCCGCGCGCGCCTGCGCGACGCCCACGATTGGTTGCGCCGGGCCGTTGTGCTCGAACCGCGCGGATCGGATGTGCTGGTCGGCGGGCTGTTATGCGCGCCGTCCGATCCCACTTGCGCGTCCGGGATTGTTTTCTTCAACAACGTCGGCTATCTCGGCATGTGCGGCCATGGCTCGATCGGGCTGTTGGTCACCCTCGCCCACCTCGGCCGGATCGAGCCCGGCGTGCATCGGATCGAGACGCCGGTCGGGGTGATCAACGCCACCCTGCATGACGAGCACACGGTCACGGTCCGCAACGTGCCGGCCTGGCGCGCGCAGAAGCGCGTCGCGGTGGATGTGCCGGGCATCGGCCAGGTTCACGGTGACGTGGCCTGGGGCGGGAACTGGTTCTTCCTGGTCAGCGACCATGGGAAGGTCGTTGAGAGCGAAAACCTCGAGGACCTGACCGACGTCGCCTGGCGCATCCGGCATGCCCTGGCCCAGGCCCGCGTTACGGGTGATGACGGGGCCGAGATCGACCACATCGAACTGTTTGGGCCGTCGCCGATTGCCGACAGCCGCAGCTTCGTGCTGTGCCCCGGCCGGGCATACGATCGCTCGCCGTGCGGGACCGGCACCAGCGCCAAGCTAGCCTGTCTTGTCGCCGACGGCAAACTGGTCCCGGGCGACGTGTGGCGCCAGGAAAGCGTGATCGGCAGCATCTTCAAAGGCAGCGTCGAGATCGTTGACGGCGCCGTCATCCCCAGCATCACCGGTACGGCCTACATTACCGGCGAGTCGACCTTGATCCTCGACGAAGAGGACCCTTTCCGCTTCGGGATCCAACTC
>JBDSIP010000052.1:0-6809 GCA_039917915.1 Thermoflexales bacterium | reverse complement strand
AGGCGAACAAGGCGCCGGAGCGGGCGGCGGTCAGGATGCGGGCATGCGGCGCTCCCGGCGCCGCCATCCACACCCGAATCAGCAGCACAATCCCCAACCCGACCCCAGCCAGGGCGAACACGTACTTGAACCAGATTGCGGCGCCGATGGCCGCTCCGGCTCCGATCAGCAGGGCCGCTCCGTGCGGGCCTCGCGCGGGCGACAGCGCGATCCCCGCCCAGGCCAGGGCGAGAAACAGGTTGCTGAACGTCTCGGCCTGACCCATCGACCAGTAATTGATCCCCGCGTACATCAGCCAGTAGAACATGCCCGCCCAGGCGCCAGCCTGCAGCCGCGAGCCAAGCCCTGTGGCGGCGGGCGCGAAGAGCCGGCCGGTCAGCCAGGCGATGACGACGCTGGTCGCGGCCGTCCAGACCAGGGTCAGGGCATGGATTGCGGGCGGCGCCATCGACAGGCGCTGGGCGATCGAATACATCACCATCACGCCCATCTGTTTCGTCTCAAAACAGTCCTTGATCGGCACGCCGCCCCGTCGAATCACGTCGCCGCAGGCGGCATACACCGCCTGGTCAAAGCCAAGCGGGTAAAGCAACTGAGGCAGGGCGACCAGTCCTAGTCCGAGCAGGAGCGCCGCCCATCCTGCCGCGCGGATCGCTTTGCTGCCGATCGAAGCGTTTCGGCTCATGGGTCAGAGTCTCGGTTCGGCCCGCGGCGCCGTCAGGGCGACCCCGCGCGCGATGAGCAGTTCGCGCAGGGCGGACAGATGCCGGCGTTCCACCAGCGCGATAGGCTGCAGCGCGCCCGGGACGGCCTGCAGCAGCTTGCTGAACTCAGGATCGGCGAGGGCATGCTCGAGGACCTCGGCGTTTGCCAGGGTCAGTACGGCCATCTCGCGCAGGCTGCCTTCGCCGTAGAAGCTCGACCAGCCACGGATCAGGTCGATGACGCTGAGCGGGAGCGGCTGATCGGCGAGATTGGCCAGGCTCGCCAAGGCCTGCTCGACCTGAATGCCGCGGCTCATCGCGCCGCGCACTCGCGCCGCGCTGAGCGCCCATGCGCCATTCTCGGGCGCCGCCACCAATTCGAGTTCGGCCAGCGCGTGCAGGCTGGGCACCGCCTGCTTGAGCACAATACTGCCGTCGTCCGACAGGCGGGCGATGTCGGCGTGGTCATCAACGCCGGCCGCGCTGACCAGCGGCATCCAGCCGGCTTCCCGCAGCGCGTCGACCGAGTCTTCAAAGGGCGCTTCGGAAGCGAGCAGATCGAAACGCGGCGCGAGCGGGGTCAGCCGCCCGGATCCGAGGGTTTCCACCGCCCCGGTTCGGGCGGCCTCGTCGGCGTACTGCAGCAACTGGGCCTTGCGGACAAAAACTACGCGGTCGTGTTGCTGTTGCCACTCGTCCAGGCTGCGCCGCACATTTGGGGGAATGGGCGCGCCCTGGCGCGCCTCCAGGAAGGCGGCGATGCGGGAGGCCGACCAGCCCGTGCGCTGACCGCGGTAGACCGATTGGCGGGAGAGTTCGTAAATCGCGGCGCGATCGCCGCCCTTTGGTTCGGCGAAGTGATCCAGATCGATCAGGACGGCGTCGCTGACTGGATCCATGGCCAGGATGGTGAAGTTGGGCTGGGTGATGACCCGCCCTCCGCCCTCGATGAACTCCGGCTCCGGCCCGAGCCCGAGCAGCCATGCGCCCACGGGTGTCAGGCAGAGGGCGGAAAATCCAGCCGCATCGCTGTGCCCGACCTGCGCGCGCGGATCGCCGTCCCAGCCGACCGCGACCAGGCCCATCCAACGCAATGGCCCCGCCACCATCCGGGCCAGCATCTGGCGTTCCACCAGCGTCCAGCCCTGTTCCGGATCGCGCACTTCGAAGCTCATCCCGAAGACGTTGTTCATCCCGAAATAGGGCGTCCGGGCGAGCGGGTTGTAGAAGCTGTGGCCGAAGCCGGGGTATTGCCGCTCGCTGGCCTTGCGGCGGAGCAGGAATCCGGGTTCAACCCGCCGGATCAGGTTGGCATAACCGTCAAACCCAATCCAGCGCCCGGCCTCGCCCGCGCTGGCCCCGAGCAGCGCCAGGGCTGTCGACCGCGCCCGGCCAAGCTCGGGCGGCGCGTCGGATTCGGGCGGATACGGGGTATGCGCCGTTTCGATCCGGTCGAGTTCGTGCCACATCCCGCCGTCGCGCCAGACCTCGAACAGCATTCGAATGCGCGCGCCGAGCGGAAGCCCGAGAAAGGCCGCGTCGCCCACCGCATTGAGCGCGCCCGGCTCGGTATAGGCCATGGTGCCCAACGCGCGCAGCGCGCGCCGGATGAAGAACGCCCGCCCGTGGCTGGCCTCATCGGCGGGCACGTCCGGCGGCTCATTCATCGCCGCCAGCGCGGCCTTGAACGCGCTTTTGTACACCCAGCCCGTCTGGGTAACGGGCAGGATGCCTTCGCGCCGCACGTGCCGCCAGTAGCGTCCCAGATCGCGCTGGAAATCAGCGGCCTGGCCGGTCTGAGCCTGGGCGGGCGGGCGGATCTCAGGCAGCAGCAGAGCAGGGTCACGGCTCATGGTTTCACCCCGGGCGTGAAGCCCTTGGTCGTCAGTTCTTCAACCAGCGCGTCGATGGCCTCGCTGCGGACGACGACGGCCCGGGGCGAAATCTCGTAGAGGATTGCCTCGCGCAGCGAGGTCGAGGCGAGCAACTCGCGTAGCGCCAGGTCGTCGCCCAGGGTCAGCACGCTGACCGATTCATAGGCCCGGATGCGCCCAAAGCGCTCGGCCAGGGCCTCGAACCGCCGGCGCGTCGCGGCCGGCATGGGTGCGCCCAGGGCGGCGAAACGTTCTACGGCTTCGGCCGGCCCAAGCCCGGCCGTGAGCGCGCGCTCCAGGCTTGCGGTTGTGATCCGATAGGTAAAGGGCGCGTCGCCCGGATCGGCGATCAGGCGCGCAAACCCCAGAAACGGCGCGCGTTCTGGCGCTGGCGGCATTCGCCAGACCTCGGCCGAGGACCAGGCCACGGCCTCGCTCTTGCGCTTGGCCGGCCGGGCCGCGGTGGGCAGCGCCACGCCATCGATCCAACGCTGCTCAATCAGCCAGCGCCCGGTCTCAGTGAGTGTGAAGGCCGCCAGCGCGCCACCCTGCAGTACGGGCTCGATCGCGCCGAACCACGTGAGCGGGCCAATCAGCATCGCTTCAAAGATCGCGCCGGCGCTGGCCGCCCAGGCGTCGTACTTCGCCACGTCCGCGCGTTGACCGTCGCGGTTAGCCAGCCAGACCACCTCCCGGCCAAGGAAGGCATTCGCGCAGGTAGGATGAAACTCCCACAGCGCCCGGCGCAGGGATGGCCAATCGGTCAACACCCCATCCGGGATGCCGCGCAGCACGCGGGTCATGTAGCGCCGCATGCCGCACCACTCCGACCCGAGGTGGGCCGGATCCAGATCCGATGCTCCGACCGCGCGATACGCCGGGACCCCTGCCCGAGACGCCTCGAATCCAAAGGCCAGGCTGCTTGTCCAGCCCGTCCAGGCTTCGACCAGCTTGTCCTCATCCGAGAGGGATAGCCAGGTCTCGTATTGCTGCGGCCTAATGGCGCTGACGGGAGGGATCGTCCCGCCCGGGGCTGTGATCAGGTTGAGACCGGCCGCGAGGGTAACCAGAAACGCGCATTCCGCGGGCGCCAGGCCGGTCTGCCCGTTGAGCCGGGCGCCGCCAGCGGGCCCGATCAGATCGTCGGCGATGACCCGCACGCCGGCGCGCGGATCGGGCGCCCAGCCCGCCCGCGATCGAAGCAGTTTGTCCACCTCGGCCGCATCGTGCTCCCATTTCCGCAGCCAGGGCGTGCGGGCGGCGTTTGGATGGGGTGTGAGCGTTGGGCGCAATTCAAGCGGCGCGGCGAACACGGCGTCGAGCACCTGATCCATGTCCGTTAAAAAGGTCGACACCGGCGCGCGGGTGGCGTCCTTGCCCAGCCGAGTCGCCGGCTTGCGCCACTCGATCACCGGCACCAGCGCGTCGTCGCTCATGGGCGGCCATTGATAGAAAATATCCCGGTAGGTCCCGAAGTAGGTGTAGCGCGATGGGAAAATCAGCGCCCGGCGGCGCAGCCCCTCCAGCAACTCGGTCAAGCGTCGTTCGGGATCGGGCGCCGCGCCTTCCGGCCGCGGCGCCAGGGTCGCGGCCAGACCGCGCGGGAAGGGCAGGCTATGGTCGCGGGCGGTCAGCGCGCGCCGGACAAAAGCCGCCTGCTCGGCGTCGAGACCCTCGAGAAGGAGCTCGGGTTCTCGCGTTGCGCGCGCCATGCGGGCGCGCAGTTCGGCCGCGGTCTGATCAATAAACCCTGTCTTGGACGTGCCCCGCAGGGTGACCCCCAGGGTTCGGGCCAGCTCGCGTATCTGGGTGGCTGAGAATTCAGCGTCGATCGTTGCGTCGAGGGCGATGGGCGGCGGGGCAACCCGAATCGCCGGCGCCCAAACCGTCGGGCCGGCGGGGATGGGATTCAGGCGCATCCGCGGCGGCGCGCTTGGCCGTGCCGCCGCCTGAATCGACGCGGTTGCGGCGGGCGGCTTACTCACGGCCGCGTCTTCCGCGGGGATAATTGTTTTTCGGCGCGCCATTTCAGTTCAGGTATCCGGCGACCGTGCGCCGGACCGCCGAGGCGTTTGTGGCAAGAACTGCGGGCTGGAAGGCTGCCACCTCCTCCTCATACAGGATATCGTAGTGATAACCCTGCTCGGTCAGAAATAGCTGGCGCTTTGCGGCATATTCCTGGTCCAGCGTATCGCGGGTGACGATGGAGTAGAAGTGCGCGAGCAGGCCGTTGGCCTTTGGCCGCAGCACCCGGCCGAGGCGCTGGGCTTCTTCCTGGCGCGAACCAAACATGCCGCTCAGTTGAATGAGCACGTTGGCGTCGGGCAGATCGATGGAGAAATTGCCGACCCGGGACAGGATGAGGCGATTGATCTTTCCTTCCCGAAACTGCTGATACAGAATCTCGCGCTGGCGGACCGGCGTGTCGCCCGTGATCAGCGGCGCCTCAATTCGTTTCGCGATGGCGTCGAGCTGGTCCAGATACTGCCCGATGATGAGGACGGAATCCTCGCGGTGTTTGGAGGCCAGCATTGAGAGCACGCCCAACTTTTTCCGGTTGGCCGAGGCAAAACGGTATTTCTCGCCCTGTGGCGCGACCGCATATTCCATCCGGTCCTCGTCATCCAGGCTGACCCGGATTTCATGGCATTCGGCTGTCGCGATCCAGCCCTGTTTCTCGAGGTCCTTCCACGGCACATCGTATTTCTTCGGGCCGACCAGGGCGAAAACGTCGGTCTCGTGGCCATCCTCACGCACCAGGGTGGCCGTCAACCCCAGCCGGCGGCGGGCCTGAATCTCGGCCGTGACGCGGAAGACGGGCGCCGGCAGGAGATGGGCCTCGTCATAGATGATCAGCCCCCAGTCAAGCGAGGTGAAGAGCTGCATGTGGGGGTATTCCTCCACCCTGATCACCTTCTTGTTCTTGGGCTCCGGCGCTTCCTGCTCATCCCCGGCCGCGATCTGCGCGGGCTGAGTCGAGAGGGATTTCGACTTGCGCGGTTTCCAGGTCAGGACCTGATAGGTGGTCACTGTCACGGGACGGATCTGCTTGCGCAATCCGGTGTATTCGCCCACCTGGTTCTCAGTCAGGGTCGTCTTGTCCAGCAGCTCACGGATCCACTGCCGAACCGCCACCGTATTGGGGCATAGGATCAGGGTCGCGCACTGGGTGCGCGCCATCGCCGCGAGGCCAACCATGGTCTTGCCCGCGCCGCAGGGCAGCACGATGACGCCGCTTCCGCCGGAGGCGCTGCCGCCCGCCCAATACACATCGGCGGCGTCGGTTTGATAAGCTCGCAGATCGAACGGCAGACCCTGACTCGTAAGCGGGCGGAGCTTGACCTCCAGGGGTTGGCCATCGACATAGCCGGCCAGATCCTCGGCCGGGTAGCCGATTTGAATCAGGGCGCGCTTGACCTGACCGCGATGGGTGGGGTTGATCTCAAAGGTATTGGCGTCCAGGCGGGCGAGGATGAGCGGGGCGAACAGCTTGTGGCGCGACAGCTCCTCGACCAGGGTGCGGTCCTCGGACAGCACGAGCATGCGCCCGTCCACGACCTCTATCCGAATGCGGCCGTAGCGGCTGATGCTCTCGGTGATGTCGACCCGGATGTTGTCCGGAAGCGGGTATTTGGAGAAACGCTCCAGATCGCCCAGAATCGCCTTTGCGCTGAGCCCGGCCGCGGCGGCGTTCCACAGCGACAGGGACGAGACCCGGTAGGTGTGAACGTATTCGGGGCTCTTTTCCAACTCGGCAAATCGGGCCAGGGCATCCCGCGCTTCCCCATATTGCGGGTTGTCGACCTCCAGGAGGACGGTTCGATCACCTTGGACGATCATCGGGTTATCGGGTCGATATCCTTGCATAAGAAACGGCAATTAGAACACAGGATTGGCGCCGGATCAAGTCCCGTTAGCGTTTACGTTATCGTCGAGGTAAGCGCTATCGTCGACGCAAGCGTTCACGTCGTCGTTCGCGTTCACGTTTACGCCGACGTAAACGTAAACGAAAACGTGAACGTAAACGTGAACGTGAACGTGAACGTAAACGAAAACGTGAACGTAAACGTGAACGTGAACGTGAACGTGAACGTGAACGTAAACGTAAACGTAAACGTAAACGTAAACGTGAACGTGAACGTGAACGTAAACGTAAACGTAAACGTAAACGTGAATGTGGACGCCGACGCTAACGTGGACGCCGACGAGGCGGGCTATAACAGAATCCCGG
>JBDSIP010000051.1:0-15544 GCA_039917915.1 Thermoflexales bacterium | reverse complement strand
GTGATTCATCTCGAGATTGTCCGGGGTGCTCTTCGACCAGGGCAGGGTGGTGAGCCAGTCCAGATAGGTCCGGATGACGCCGTATTCAGCGGCCTGGGTCGGCAGCTTGGCCATCCGCTCGACTTCGCGCTCGGCTTCGCGACGTGCCTCCGTGTTCATCCCCGCTTCGCCGATCTTCTTCCGAAACTCGGCCACCTCGATCTGCTGTTCGTCGGTCTCTCCCAGCTCGCGCTGGATGGCTTTGATCTGCTCGCGCAGGTAGAAATCGCGCTGCAGCTTCTCCATCTCGCTGGTCGCTTCGGTCTGGATCTTCTTGCCCAGCTCGAGAACTTCGAGCTCTTTGTTCAAAAGCTGAAGCAAATAGAGCATCTTGTCCGGCAGCCCCTCCATCTCCAGGAGTTTCTGCGCGTCGCTCATCTCCATCCGCATATACGTGGCGACCGCATACGTCAACTGTCGTGGATCCTGGATCGTCTGGATCATCTGCGACAGCTCATCCGGAATGGAGGGCGAGAGTTCGACCATTCTCGAGAATCCCTGGCTCAGATTGCGTCGCAACGCCTCGGTCTCGAGCGTTGCGTCGCCCGACTCTGGCATCGGTTCAATCTTCGCGATGAGGTACGGCTCAGTCTGGGTGAATTCGACGATTCGAAAGCGCTCGAGGCCTTGCACGATCATGTTCACCACCCCGTCCGGCGCCTTGAAACTGCGCACGATGGTGGCGACGGTACCGACCCGATAGACGTCCTCGGCCTCCGGATCTTCTTTGGCCGGATTCTTGCTGGCGACCAGACCGATGGTCGTCTTGCTGACAAGCGCGTCGTCGATGAGACGGATGGCGCGGGGCTGTGACACGCGCAGCGGCAGAGCAGACATCGGATACACGAGCACGCCGCGCAACGGCAGAATGACAAGCGTTGCGGGCTCGCCCGGGCTGGCCGGCGATGCGCCTTCGGCCGGTTCCAGGCTTGTTTGCTCGTTCGCGGCGGCGATGGCAGACGCGGCTTCTTCCGCGGCCTGCATGATGCTATGGATGCGATCCTGGTCAATGTCAGACATGTCCGGCGATTATCACATTGCGATGTTGGCGAACCGTTAGAGATCCGTCGCGCTGAGCGCGTCGATCGGGAGCGATAGGCACTGCCCGTGCATCCAATCGTCACCCAGGGCCTCCGCGGCTCGGATCGAAAAACGGAGCGCGTCTCCGGTGGTCCAGAACTGATCGCGCGCCAGCACAGTCACTCCGGAACGCTCCACGCGCGCCGCCTGCCGCGCAACGGCGGGGGCCGGATCCAGAATTTGAATAGCGCGCTCCACGCCGCGAAGCGTTTGCCATTCTGCGACTGCGGCCTCGATCCAGGGCAACAATAACGGAAAATGAGTGCAACCCAGCACGATCTGGTCGGCGCCCGCGTCCAGCAGAAAAGCAATCTCAGCGGAGACCAGCGCGGCAGTATCGGGTCGCAGGCGCGGACCATCCTCAACGAGCTGGACCCAGTCCGGGCAGTCCCGCGGCAGAATGCGCAGTGGGGCCGCATATCTATCCACCAGGGAGGCATACCGCGGACTGTCAAAAGTTGCACGCGTGGCGAGCATGCCGATGATCCCCGTGCGAGTCGCCTGCGCGGCCGGTTTCACCGCCGGTTCAATGCCAACAATCGAGATTTCCGGCCAGCGCGCGCGGGCTGCATCCGCCGCTGCGGCCGTTGCGGTGTTGCAGGCGATCACTACGGTCCGGCAACCCCGCTCAATCAGCCAGGCCAGGCATCCAAGCGAGAGGGCGCGAACCTCGTCGAGCGGGCGGGGACCGTAGGGCGCCCGGGCCTGGTCGGCGAGGTAAAGCGTCGCCCGGCCGGGCAGGGCGTTCTTCAGGGAACGCCACACCGACAAGCCGCCCAGGCCTGAATCAAAAACGCCAATCATCGTTGCGGTAGCATTATCCCGAATGCGAACTGCCGCCGAATCGCGCCGCCTGGCCGCCGAACTTGCTCTGATCCTGGGCGTGGCGTTGATTGCTTCCGTGGGACTTTGGAGCGGTCCGGGCATTTTGAACACCCGGGCTGGCGGCGACAGCCCCTTCCTGCTGCAACGCGTGTATGAACTCGCCCTCAACCTTCGCCAGGGCGTCATTCCAGCCCGCTGGATGCCTGACGCGGCGTTTGGTCTGGGTTATCCCTTCTTCAACTTCTATGCGGCTTTCCCGTATTACCTCGCTTCCGGGTTGAGCGTGGCCGGGGTTGACTTGCTGGTCGCCATCAAGCTGACCCAGACACTCGGTATGGCGGCAGCCGGGCTTGCCATGTGGCTGTGGTTGCGCGATCGACTGACAGGGGCTGGGCCGTTGTTTGGCGCGATTGCCTACATCCTGGCGCCCTTCCACCTTGTCAACGTCTATGTGCGCGGCGACTCGCTATCCGAGTTTTACGCCTTCATCTTCTTCCCGCTCATCCTGCTGGGCATTGAGCGGGTTGCTCTCAATTCAAGATGGCGGGACGTCACGGCACTTGCTTTGTCGATCGCGGGCCTGCTTGTGACCCACAACGTCTCGGCCATGCTCTTCGCGCCGTTTTGCGCTTTGTACGCGTTAATGGCCGTGGCGGCGCCCCAGCTCCTTGCGTTGCCCGGCGCGGCAAGTCCGCCCTGGATCCAGCGCGAACTGGGCCGACTTTTTGTCGCAGTCGGGTTTGGGCTGGCGTTGAGCGCCTGGTTCTGGATCCCCGCCCTGGCCGAAGCATCGGGCGCGCAACTGGGCGATCAGACCACCGGCTTTTTCAGTTTCGCCAACCATTTCCGTGGATCGAATCTCATCCAGGGAACGCTTGAGTTCGACTACGCCATTGACGGCGCGCGCACGCCCTTTGCCATGGGTCTGGCGCAGGTCCTGGTGATCGCAGGGGGCGCCGTATTCGGCATCGCGCTCTCAGCCCGTCGACGAATTCCAATCGGATTCCTGATAGCCTGCATCGTGGGAATCGGTTTGGCGACCTTCCTGGTTCTGCCGCTATCGGAGCCAGTCTGGCGCGCAATCCCGCCTCTGGGCCTTGCTCAATTTCCATGGCGTTTGTTGTCCGTTCAGGCGGCGTTTGGCGCGGCCCTCGTCGGTTGCGCAGGCGTCGCCGTCACGGGCCTGCGCGCGCGCACGCTGGCTGCCGTGGCGCTGGCGCTTGCTTTGAGCGTCGTCATGCTCGGCCGTCTTCCGTCTGCGCGCTTGAACATTGTTGCGGCGGATGTGTCTGCGGACAGCATTGCCGACTATGAATGGCTAAGCGGCAATATTGGCACAACGATTCGAGCCGAGTATTTGCCGGCTGCCGTTTTGCCCCGGCCAGCGGTGGGGCCCGCCATGATCGGCATGAACCGCGCCCGGGCGCTCGCCGGCGTCCTGCGTGATTCGCGCCAGGTGGGCGCGACAGGCGTGGGTCAAACCTGGGATCTGAGCGTTGGCCAGGGCGGGGCGACGATCGCGCTGCCTTTGTTGTATTGGGACGCCTGGGAGGCTTCGGCCAGGGATGCGGCTGGAATTGTGAAGGCGGTTGCGCTGACATCCGCGCCGCGGCTCGGCTGGACGCGGGCCGAAATGCCCGAGGGCGAGTGGCGTCTGGACGTCCGCTATCGGCCCACGCCTGCCCAACGAACGGGCGAGTTGATCAGCCTGTTGGCCCTGGCAATCGGAGCGGTCTGGGCAGTCTGGCGCGGCCTGTCAACCGGCGGTTGGCGGCGCTTTCAGCCGGTTCTCCGCAACGCGCTTGCCGTTGGTTTTGCCATCCTGCTGGCAGGGTGGGGACTTGGCGCCCTTGTCGAGAATCCAGCAGGAGTTGCCCGGCTTGTGGATTACACGGACAGGCCTTTCGCCCATCGCGGTCCGATCCTGCTAGGCGTTGGAGAGAGCAACCCGTATGTGCTGGCGGGGGCGAGCGTGATTCCTGTGACTGCATCGCCAGGGGAGATCGTTACCGTCACGTTGCTCTGGCGCAATGGCCGGATGCCGCCGGGGATGATCCTCGAGGAGTTCGCACCGTCGCATGGGCTGGGGGGCTGGCCTCTGGCAACCCAGGTTTTCCGGGTCCAGGGCGCGCAGGCTCAGTTTGCAGGTGAGTCCACCTCGATCCGCATTCTCGACGGAATGCCGGCCGGTCCATCCTTGTTCAGGTTGCTTCGCCAAACGCCGGGAGGCGCACTTGAGTACGTTGGCGCTGTGCTCGGACCCCGGATCCTTGCCCGAGCTTCCGCGGTGATTGCGCCGCCCCTGCGCTCATTTGCGCCCGAGCTTCCCATTACGCTGGCGGCATTCGGGTGGCGCGAAACGAATCCGGGCCGGGTCTGTCTCTTTCCGACCTGGGTCCTGTCGGAGGACGACTCACCTTACGCGCTGAAATACAGTCTGCGCCTGCGCGGCCCGGATGGGCGGATTTTGGCCCAGGTCGATCAGGAGCCAATGCAGGGATTCGCGCCGACTTGGTCCTGGACCGCGGGCGTGCCGATCAGGGATGGCGCCTGCGACGTGAGCCTGGCTGCGGGCCTGAATCCTGGCGATCCATTTGAGGTCGAGATTGTGTGGTACGACGCGGCCACGCTCGCACAAGTGGCGCGGACGTCGCTGCGCAGCCTTCGTCTGTCTGATCCGGCGGCGCCAAATATCGCCGACCCAGGCTGGGTTACAGGTATTCCTTGATGCTGTGCGCGGCTGCATACGCAGCCGCCTCGGCCCGATTGGTGACGCCCAGTTTCGAAAAGACCGCGCTGACGTAGTTCCGAACGGTGCCCTCGCCAAGCGACAGCAGGTCGGCGATCTCGCGATTTGTGCGGCCCTCGGCCAGGCGCGAAAGCACCCGCATTTCCTGCTCGGTCAACTCGGCGAAGGCGCTCTGTTCGCGCTGGCGGGCCTGGGCCCGCATTTTGATAAACACCTTTGTCGTTGATGCCGGGTCAAGGGTACTCTCGCCCCGCGCAACGGTCTGGATGTGTTTCACCAGGTCATCGCTGCCTAACTGTTTGAGCACAAATCCGCTGGCCCCTGCGGCGATCGAGTCATACAGCACATCGTCATCGCCATAGGAAGTCAACATGATGACCTTGACCCGGGGTGCGGCCGCGACAATTTCGCGGCACGCCTCGATTCCGCTCATGCCCATCAGCCGCACGTCCATCACGACGACATCGGGCCGGTGCATCAGCGTTTTTCGGACCGCTTCCTGGCCGTTCGCCGCTTCGTCAACGACATCGAACCCAGGCTGGCGCGCCAATAGCGTGCGCAACCCAATGCGGACGACCTCGTGATCGTCGACGATGATGATTCGCAACCTGCTCATGTTCCGTTTCGGCCGGTGGCCCGTTTATTCCAGCTCCAGCACGACCGTTGTGCCTTTTCCCGAATTGCCCTCGACGGTCAACTCGCCCCCGAGGATGCGGGCGCGCTCACGCATGTTGCGCAGGCCGCGCCCGATTTGACCGATGGACGATGATACGCCAGTTCCATTATCGCTGACTGAGAGCCGCATGCCTGAGCCACGCCCGTCCGGCCCGCCATAGTCCAGCGCAACCCGCACGGTCTCGGCGCCGGCATGCCGCGCAACATTGCTGAGCGCCTCGCGGGCGACCTGGTATACGTGGTGCCGGCGCGCGGGACTCAGGGGTTCAGACGGCCGGCCCGTGACCTGCCAGTCCACAGGCAACCCCGTCCGCATTCGAAACTCGCCAATGACATCGACCAGTCCGCGGGCAAGATCCTCGTCTGCGCGGGCCTCGCGCAGATCGTAGATAAAGCCGCGAATGTCGCCGATCGTTTGGTTCAGGCCGTTGACAGCGTAGGCGATTTGTTTCCGGGCATGCTCGATTCGTTCGCGCGTGACGGGCGTCACTTCGGGCGTGCCCGGAATCGTGACGGCTTCGGTCAGAGCATGCCCGGCGTCGTCGAGGACGAGTCCGAACGCATAGACCGACTGCAAGGTGCCATCGTGCAGTTCGCGGCTGATCCGCTCGCGCTCGGCGCTTAGCGCCTGCTCCTGGGAAAGGGTCTGGGCAAGGCGATCCGATTCGAGCCTGAAAACGTCCAGCGCTGCGAAGAGGAAGACCGCGATGATGGCCCCAATTGCAGCCCGGGCTGTGGCGATGGGAATTCCCGACAGTTGCGCGACCAGCCCCTCATTCAACACGGGACCCCACAGAACTGGATTGGCAGGGGCCAGCAGCCCATCCGTGAGCGCAAAAAACGCAAAACCGAAACCCGCAATCCGCAGCGCGCCGACAAAGCGCTCGCCGCGCAGCGGGCCGACCAGCCGGATGGCTTGCCGCCGCAGACCGATGGCAACGAGCAACGCGGCGGGTGCGCTCACACCGTAGCGCAGGATCGCCTCCGAGGTGTTCAGGTCTGGGGCAGCGGAGAGCAAGCGCTGGGCGACGAGGGCGATGGCGCCTATGCCTGTGATCGCGGCCGGAAGGGCAATCGTCGCGCTTGGCGGAGTCGCGGGTTCGTTGAGCTGCAATCCGAATCCGAGCAGGGCTGAGACGCCCAAAAGACGCAGAAAGAGCTGCAACGAGCGCAGGAATCCGAGAGCCAATGGATCAAGCGCTGGCGCCTGAAGCGGGACGAAGACATCGCCCCAAATGGCGAGCGCTTCGCACAAGCCGAATGCGCACAACCACGGCAGTCACCGGGCGAGTTCAAGCCGGCTGCGCTGGCGCCATTGCAGGCCCATGGCGAGACCGAGGATGAAGAACACCTGGCCGTGCAGAAAACGGACCGCGACATCATTTTCGGCAAAGAAGCGTTGGAGTGTCTCGGTGGGCATTTGATTCCATTATGGACTGGCTTGGGTTCAATCGGTCGAATTGCACGCGGTACAATCCTGCATCTTCATGCGTACCCTCGTCTCGCTCGACCTTGAAACAACCGGCCTTGAACCTGAACGCGACGTCATTCTCGAAGTTGGCATCCTGGTATTTCGCGGCGCTGAAGTCGTCGAGGAGTACAGCCGGATCGTCAATCCGCAGCGCCCGATACCGCCCAAGATCACCGAATTGACGGGGATCACGGATCAGATGGTTGAACGCGAGGGCGTGTCGCTGTGGGAGGCGCTCCGCGAGACTGAGCGATTGTGCGGCAACGCGCCAATCGTCGGCCACAACATCGGGTTCGATCTGAGCTTCACCCGGCGCAATCGCGTGCTTTCGGCAAACGCCGCCATCGACACCTTCGAGCTCGCCGGGATTCTCATTCCGCACGCCAGCCGCTACAGCCTTGGCGCGCTTGGGCGCGAACTTGGCATTTCCGAGCCCGCCACCCATCGCGCGCTGGACGATGCCCGGGTCGCGCATCAGCTCTATCTGCGTTTGTACGAGCGCGCCATTGGCCTGCGCCACGAGACGCTGGAAGAGATCGCCGGGCACGCCGATCGGAGTGGCTGGGGCCTTGCGCCGTTTTGGCGGGAGGCGCTTGAAGCGCAGGAGCAAGGCGTGCGATTCACTTCGCCGGCGCAAGCCCGAAGCGCGGCTGCGGCCGAAAAGCGCAAACTGGCGGCAAAGGCGCGGGCTGAGGCGCGGCCGCTCATGCCGAATGAACAAACAAAGCCACTCGACCCCGAGCGGGTAACCGCAGCGCTGGCGCCCGACGGCCCGTTTGCCAAAAAGTTCCCCGGCTATGAACCCCGCCCGCAGCAACTTGAAATGATGCGGCGGGTGGTCAGGGCATTCAACGATGGCACAGTTGAGCTGATCGAGGCCGGCACGGGCACGGGCAAGAGCCTGGCCTATCTCATCCCTTCCATGTTGTGGGCGATCCAGAACGGCCAGCGGGTTGTTGTGAGCACGAACACCATCAACCTGCAGGAGCAGTTGATGGACAAGGATGTGCCGGCGATTCTGGACGCGTTGGGCCTCGATGGGCGTGCCGCGGTGATGAAGGGCAAGGGGCGCTACGTATGCGGCTTGCGGGTGGGCGACCTGCGCAAGGCCGGCCCGCGCACACTCGAGGAAGCGCGGGTGCTGACCAAGATTCTGATCTGGCAACCCGACACCATTCACGGCGACACAGACGAACTGTTTGTGCCGCAGCCGCTCGAGCGCATCGCGCTCAGCCATCTGACCGCGGAAAACCCGGCCTGCGACAGAAACACATGCAACGCAACGGATTGTTACTTCAATCAGGCCCGCCGGATGGCCGAGAACGCCCACGTCGTCATCGTCAACCATGCCCTGCTATTGGCCGACGTGGCGGTCGAGAACAAGGCGCTGCCTGAGTACAAATACCTCGTCATCGACGAAGCCCATCACCTCGAGGCGGCCGCCACCGATGCGCTTGGGTTTGTCATCGATCGGGACGAAGTCGGGCGCAACCTGGGCGACTTGGCTCGCGGCGGCCGCAAAGCCGCCGGCCTGTTGTCCGATATCGTGACGCGGGCGCGGGCTGCCTTGCCCCCGGATCAGAGCGGCGCGATCGAGGCGCTGAGCGACCGGGCCGCCGCGGCCACCCAGCGCGCGTCCCAGGCGTCGACAACGTTCTTTGACGAGGTCCAGACATTTGTGGCCAATCAGAATGCCGCGGACGGATCCGATTATGCCCAACGCACCCGGCTTACGACTGGCGTGCGATCCAATCCAGGTTGGGGGTCGGTCGAGCGAGCCTTCGATCCGCTGCTCGACGAACTCACCGCCGTGGCCAAGAGCGTGAATTCGCTATTTGCCGCCCTATCTGAACTCGCCGAGGGCGGCGTCGACGGCATGGACATGCTCCTGGCGCGCGTGAGCGGCGCATCGCGATTCTTTATTGAGGCGATTGAGCAACTCAACGGCATCATCAGCAAGCCGAACGACAAGCGAATCTACTGGGCCGAAACCGAGGCGGCCCGGGGCGGGCGCGGGCGGGGGATGCGACTCACCTTGCATGCCGCGCCGCTGCACGTCGGCGAGATGATTCGCCAGCGTCTGTGGGATCAGAAGGAGAGCGTGGTGTTAACCAGCGCCACGATGCGCACGGCCAGCGCTAGCGGCAAGGCGCTTCCGACCTTCGACTATGTGAAAGGCCGGCTCGAGGCCAATGACGCGGGCGCGCTCGCCCTGGGCTCGCCCTTCGACTTCAAGAACTCGACCCTGGTCTACGTCGTTTCGGATATGCCCGAACCGAATCAACAGGGCTACCAGCAGATGGTGGAGCGCGGTCTGGTCGAACTATTCCGGGCGAGCCAGGGCCGCGGCATGGCCCTGTTTACAAGCTATGCCCAATTGCGCGCGACGAGCAAGGTGATCGCCCCGTTGTTGTTGCGTGACGGCATCATCGTCTATGAGCAGGGCGACGGCGTTTCGCGGCGGGCTATGCTGGACCAGTTTCGGGGCGCCGAGCGCGGCGTCATTCTGGGCACGCGCAGCTTCTGGGA
Organism: Thermoflexales bacterium; assembly: GCA_039917915.1. Classification (GTDB taxonomy): domain Bacteria; phylum Chloroflexota; class Anaerolineae; order J036; family Brachytrichaceae; genus Brachythrix. The sequence continues at coordinate 6,176 of JBDSIP010000051.1, read as the reverse complement.
GGGTGTTGACATCCAGGGCGAAAAACTGAGCGCCCTCGCCATCTGCAAGCTGCCTTTCGACGTGCCGACCGATCCGATTTTCGCCGCCCGTAGTGAGACCTTCGAGAATTCTTTCAGCGATTATTCGGTGCCCGAAAGCGTGCTGAAATTTCGCCAGGGATTTGGCCGGCTCATCCGTTCGCGCTCGGATCGAGGTGTTGTGGCGGTGTTTGACCGGCGGGTCATCTCAAAGCAATATGGCCAGGCCTTTCTCAACGCGCTCCCCGGGCCGACCATTCAGCGCGGATTGATGAGCGGCTTGGGCGCTGCTGTCAGCGCATGGCTAGCCTCGCCGCGCGGATAATCGGCACCCGGCCGTTGTTACAATTCAACCCATATCGCGGCTTACCGCGACCAGGAACGCCCAATCAAACTGGTACTCGGAGACAATTCGCCCCGGCCGGGCCGGCCGCAGCGCCTCCGGGAACAGGTTCGGCAGGGCGCTCCAAATGTCAAGAGCGTTACGACATACACGAGGCAATATGCGAACTGTAGGCATGATCCTGGCGGGCGGCCGCGGCACCCGGCTCACCGTTCTCTCCAACAAGCGCGCGAAGCCGGCCGTCCCGTTCGCGGGCAAGTACCGGATCATCGATTTTGCCCTCTCAAATTGCGTCAACAGTGGCATCACGAATGTCGGTGTCGTCACCCAGTATCGGCCGCGCTCGCTTCAGGACCACATCCGGACGGGCGCGCCGTGGGATCTTGACCGTCAGAGCGGCGGCGCTTCCCTTTTGCAGCCGTATCAGGGCCGCATGGATGGCGGCTGGTATGCAGGCACCGCCGATGCGATCTATCAGAATGCGGACTATCTGCATAACGTAAAACCGGACCTTGTCCTTATTTTGTCGGCCGATCACATTTACAAGATGGATTACAGCAAGCTGATCCAGTTCCACTCGGACAACAAGGCCGACGTGACGGTTGCAACCCTGCGCGTTTCGGTCGAAGAGGCCTCCCGCTTCGGCATCCTCCACGCCGATAACACAATGCGAGTGACCGCGTTCGAGGAGAAGCCCAAGCAACCGAAGAGCACCCTTGCGTCGATGGGAATCTATGTCTTCAACTACGCCACCCTGATGAAGGTGCTGAACGATGACGCCAAGGCGCCCGATAGCGAGCGGGATTTTGGCAAGAACATCATTCCAAAGATGGTGTCTGACAACTTCCGTGTCTTCGCTTATCCGTTCTCGAGCTATTGGGTTGATGTTGGAACAGTGCAATCGTACTGGGAGACCCACATGGATCTCCTCGCCGATCAGCCATCGCTCGATTTGCTCGACCGTGATTGGATCATCCACACCCGCTCGGAAGAACGGCCTCCGGTCAACATTCGGACCGGCGCGATTGTCAGCCACAGCCTGATCACCGACGGGTGCACGATTGAGGGATCGGTTGAGTACTCGGTTTTGTCCCCCGGCGTGCGCGTCGCGCGCGGGGCGGTGGTGCGCTATTCGATCATCATGACCGACTCCACGATCGAGGCTGGCGCCGTGGTGGACCGCGCCATCATCGATAAACACGTGCGGATCGGGGCCGGCGCGCATATCGGATATGGCAATGACTACACCCCGAATCAGGATGCGGGAATATCGACTGGAATCACCGTGATCGGCAAGGACACCATCGTTCCCCCCAACTTCAAGGTCGGGCGGAACGTCGTAATCGGCAGCGACCTCAAGGGCGAAGACTTCACCGGCGACACGATCAAGAGCGGCACCAATTACAAGGTGGAGATGATCGACTGATGCGGGTCGATCACCTGGCGATTGCGGTCCCCGATCTGGACGCTGCCCTGGCGTTCTATCGTGACGCGCTCGATCTTGTCTGCGACCGGGTCGAAGAGGTCGAGCGCGAGGGCGTGCGGGTGGCGTTTCTTCCCGTTGGCGAGTCGGAGATCGAGTTGTTACAGCCGACCCGTCCGGATACCGGCATCGTTAAATGGATGAACCGGCATGGTCCGGGGATGCACCATGTCTGTCTGGAGGTCGCTGATATCGCCGCGGCCCTTGAGCGCATCCGCATCCATGGCGGCGAATTGATCAATCCAGAGCCGGTGATCAAGCCGGATGGCACGCGTTACGCGTTTGTCCACCCCAAGAGCACCGGCGGCGTGCTGATCGAGCTATATCAAATCCCCTGATCCATCTTGAAGACCCGCCACGGGTGCACATTCAGGACCGTTGTGCCATCGACTTCGGTCTCGCCCGTCTGCATCGGCGAGTAATTTCGATGCTGGTGGCCGTGCAGAACGAAGCGCGGTTTCATCACCCGCATGAGCCAGTTATACGCCTCGAAGCCGGTGTGGGCGTGGTCGTTGCCATTGTGGATGGCATAGGGCGGGGCATGGGTGACCAGAATGTCAATACCGCGCTGGCCGGATAATCGCGCGCGCAGACATCTTGCGGCCAGGACATACGCGCGCACCCACTGCTCGCGCTGGCTGTACTGATAGGGCGCGTTCGCGTTGTAGCGCAGGCAGCCATCCAGACCGCCCAATGCCAATCCAGCGACCACGTGCCGCTCCATGTCCAGCGGCAGCCAGCCGCCGGGGTGGGTCTTGATCAGTCCCTGAGCGCCGATCTCGTACTGGTCGTGGTTGCCGCGCACATACGCGCACGGCGCGTTCAGACTCGAGGCGATGTACTCAAGATAGTAAATCGGCAGGTCACCGCAACTGATCACCAGGTCGATCTCGCCGACGCGGTCTCGTACGGCCGGGCTGTACATCCAGCCCACCACCTCATCGCTGATGGCCAGGATTCTCATGTCGGTTCCGGCCTAAGCGTCGCGCCGCTCGCCTTTGAGAAACGCCCGCATGAATTCGCCCAGGCCGCCGTCGAGCACGGCCTGCGCATTTCCGGTCTCGTAGCCCGTCCGGGTGTCCTTGACCAGTTGATACGGGTGCAACACGTAGTTGCGAATCTGCGATCCGAACTCAGCCTCGACGTGCTCGCCCTTGAGGTTGCGCAACTCACTCTCGCGTTGGCGCTCCTCCTGCTCCTGCAGCCGGACCTTCAGAATGTGCAACGCCCTTTCGCGATTCTGGGTCTGGCTGCGCTGATCCTGACAGGTGACGATCAGCCCGCTCGGAATATGGCGGATGCGGATCGCGCTCTCGTTTTTCTGGACGTTTTGGCCACCGGCGCCCTGTGAACGGTAAGTGTCAATCTCCAGGTCAGCCGGGTTGATCTCGATCGTGATGTCGTCGTCCTGAATGTCGGGATAGACCTCAACCCGGGCAAACGACGTCTCCCGCGTGCCGCCTGCGTTGAAAGGTGACATGCGGACCAGCCGGTGGATACCGCGCTCGCTGCGCAGCCAGCCGTACGCGCGCTCGCCCTGCACGCTGAGGGTCGCGTTCTTGATTCCGGCTTGATCGGCCGGCACGTAGTCTATCTCAGTAGTTTTCAGGCCGTTCAGGTCGGCCCAGCGCACGTACATCCGCACAACCATTGCCGCCCAGTCTTGGGCATCGACACCGCCGGCGCCCGGTTGCACGATGACGATCGCATCGCGCTGATCGTGCTTGCCCGAGAACATCAGCTCTTCGCCGATGTCTGAGATGGCCCCGGTGATGGCGTCCGCCTCGCTCGCCGCCTCCCGAGCGCTGTCCAGGTCGTCCAGCTCGTCGGACAGGTCGACCAGGACGCGGGCGTCCTGCAGCCGTTGATCGAGTTTGACGTAGGCGTCAACCGTCGTGCGCAGGCCGCTCAGCTCGCGCATGGTGGCCTGGGCCCGCATAGGATCGCTCCACATGCCTGCATCCGCCGCTGCGGCCTCTAATTCTTCGATTCGGGTTTGTTTTGCAAGGACGTCAAAGACGCCCCCGCAGACTGATCAGCTCGGTGTGTAGCGATTCCAGCCTGGCTTTTGTAGCGATAAGTTGTTCGATCATGATTCGAATAGGTCGTCCACGAATTCCGTGGGGTTGAACTCTTGAATGTCGTCGATCTTCTCGCCGGTCCCGATGTAGCGAATGGGGATTCCCAACTCGCTGACGATCGCGAAAGCGACCCCACCTTTAGGTGTGCCATCCAGCTTGGTCAGGATGGCGCCCGTCACACCGACCGCGCCGGCAAAGCCCTTCGCCTGGGCGATTGCATTCTGCCCGTTCGCGGCATCGATGACGATCAAGGTCTGGTGGGGCGCTTCATGGACACCGCGCTGCAGCACGTTCCTGATCTTCACCAGCTCCTGCATCAGGTTGTGTTTTGTATGCAGGCGTCCCGCGGTGTCGACGATGAGCAGATCGGCCTTGCGCGCGAATGCGGCAAGCACCGCGTCGTGGGTGATGGCCCCGGGGTCGATATTGGGCGGGCCAGATACGACATCCACCCCGATCCGTTCACCCCAGACCTGGAGTTGCTCAACGGCCGCGGCTCGAAAGGTGTCGGCGGCCGCCAGCACGATCTTGCGCTCGCGGTTTTTGTATAACTTGCACAGTTTTGCGATCGAGGTCGTCTTGCCGCTTCCGTTGACCCCAATCACCATGATGACTTCCAGCAGGCGCCTCGATGAATAGTCCGCGGGTGGCGCGCCGATCGTCAGGAGCGCCCGTAATTCTTCCTTGAGTGCGTCGCGAAGTTTGTCGGCCCGCACGATGCCGTCGCGGAGTGCCCTGGCGCGCAGACGTTCAATCAGGGTGCCGGCCGTCTGCGCGCCGACATCTGCCTGGATGAGAAGGGTTTCAAGCTCCTCCCATGTATCGTTCGTGATGTCGGATTGGCCGAGCGCCGACTGAATCCGGGAGAAAACACTGTTGCGCGTCCTGCTGAGCGTGTCCCTTAACGAAGCCATGATGAGTTGCCGGCCCGAAACCGGCCGCTTACTATAATCGATGCGTGCCCACACCCATTTCCCGCCACGCGCTGTTGCGACCCGCGCCGACCTCCCTCCTGAGCGGGGCGGCCATCGTTGCTTTGCTCGTCACGACAGCCATCTTTCTCCTGTATTTCGCGGTGTATGTCGTCTACGCGCGTGGTCTCTTTCAGTTTCCCTTTGACTACGATCAAGGCGAGGGGTTTGAGCTATTCGATGGTATCCGCCTTGCGCGCGGCCAGAACATCTATCTCGATAACGCCATTTACCCGTTCTACGCCTCGAATTACCCGCCGGTCTATCGGTTGCTGCTGGTCCCCCTGATCTGGATCTTTGGGCCAAAGCTGGTCGTGGCGCGGCTGTTGACCTGGGTGATGTCGCTGGGGATCGGGTTGGTGATCTTCGCCGCCGTGCGAGATGCCTGGAATCGACGCGATTCCGACCGTCCCGGCCGCGCCATCGGGTTGGCCGGCCTGGCGATCGCCGGCATATGCGGACTGTCCTTCTTTGCCGCGAATTATGTGTATCAGATTGGCCCCCTCGCTCGTGCGCACCTGCCGATGGTGATGTTTGGGATGGCCGGCGTACTGTGCCTCGAGCGCGCATTCGCGGCATCACGCCTGGCGCGAGGTTGGGTGCTGGCCGGCGTCGCTCTGCTGCTCGTCGCAGGATTCACAAAACTCCAGGCGGTTGATGCCCTCGCCGCCGGATTCGGGTTCCTGCTGTTGCACCGGCCGCGCTGGGGCGTCGCGGCACTGCTCGTGTCGGCGGCCGTGTCCGGGGCAGTCGTGCTCGCGCTCAATCTCGCGACTGGCGGGCAATTCTGGTTGAACGTGGTGGCCGCCAACGTCAACGAATACAGCCTCGACCGCACCTGGGAGATTTACGCCGAGTTCTGGCGATTGCAGGCCCCGCTCATTCTATGTGGTGTCGCCCACGTCGCATTGGATATCGGGACGGCAATTCGCAAGCGATCGACCGAGCCTATTTCAATCTGGTCACTTTATTTTCTGGGCGGGATTGCGCTGGGCATGTTGACCGGCAAGTGGGGGGCGGGTCCGGTCTATCTCATTGCGTCCATTGGCGCCGGCGCTGTATGCGCGGGCAGGCTCGCCGCGCGCGCCGCCGCCGGCATGGCGACGCGGATCGGAGGCGGCCCTGGACTCGCCCTGACCGCGCTCGCCTTCAGTGGCCTGTTTATCTGGCAGGCCGGGCTCAACATCCATTTGCCGACGTCGGGCCGTCTGTTTGGCGCGCTTGCGCGTGTGCTGGGGGCGGAGGCTCGCTCGTCGTATCCCCCCTTTGCCTATTACGAC
>JBDSIP010000050.1:0-18621 GCA_039917915.1 Thermoflexales bacterium | reverse complement strand
CCTCAAAGTGAATCGCGCTCTGCTCCGCGACGCGAGCGGCGCGCCGCTCATTGACGTCGATACGCCGGCCGGCGCCACAGACGTGTTCCGCGCCTTTCACCAGCCGGTGCGGAAGGCCAAACAGGCCGAAGAACGAGTTGACGTCTGCCTGGCCGGCGGGCGCAAGACCTGGTGAGCAATGGCTAGCTTCTGGCCGACAAGCGCATGCATGCCCGACCCCGACCGCGAGCGAGTCCCGGCGAACTTCGACCCGAGCGCATCGGAATTGACCGCGGCATCTACCATTACGGTACCATTTTGATGTCCGCCCAGGGATAATTGCCTTCGATCGGCGGGACAATAGATCTTCCCGGAAGCGTGTCGCGGGGCGTCATCCCCGGCGACGACATGGTCTGTTGGCCGGCAGCATGGGTCGTATGCGGAGCCAGGTAATAGCGCTGCCGCTAAACAACGCAATAAACTTCGGGACAAACACGCCCAATTGTGAGAGAAAGAAACCGCCATGCGGGGCCATAGTCGGCCCAATGTTCAACCTGACCAAGCGCCAACGCCAGGGGTTGGAACTGACCCGCCGTTTCCACACGACCCGCCCGCTGTTGGCGGCATGCTGCTGCTGTACGCGCCGGCCTCATCTTGATTCCGGTGTTTTGCGTCACGGTATCTGCGGGCAAGTTCGTCATGGGCCTGCCCATCGCCGGGGCGTTCTGTTTGGGTATGGCGGTTGGCGCAACGTGCAGGAGGCTCGCTTTGTCGAGGTGTTGAGCGATGAGCGCTGTCCCGCCCGAGTGACCTGCGCCTGGGCCAACCCGCCCGTCATCGTCCTCGATGGGCTTCGCCGGCCGGCCGCCCCAGCGCTTCACATTCAAGGGCAATTACAACATCAACCGGGTCCAGTTCGACGGCCTGGCGATCGAGTTTATCGATCTCAACCCTTACCCGCAGCAGCCGTACTCTCTCTAACTGTCAGGAAACTGTCAGGTTCGTTTTGCCGCCCTTTACATAGACTCCTTGCAGGCCGCCTGAACGGGGCCCAGGTTGTCTATGTTCTCGGAATCTCTCGCTTTCACTTCGGAGCCCGCCTGGCTTTTCCTCGCGATCGGGACGCTCGCCGCGCTCGTGGGCTTTGGCCTGCTCGCGGGCTGGGGCCTGCGGTATGACCCGGCCTGGGCCGGCCCGCCAGCGGGCGCGCTCGCGGTGGCCCGCCGTCGCACGGCGCTGAGCGCGGGCGCCGCGTGTGTGGTTGTTGCCGCCCTCGGCGCGCTGAACCAGACCCTCCCAATCGAAGCGCGCCTCATTGCCCTGGCCCAGGCTGCGCTGATGGCCGCCGCGGCGGTCTGTGACTGGCGCAAGTGGCAGCTTCCGCTGCCCTTTACCTTGGGCGGGATTGCGTTGGGCGTGGCAGGTCTCGCCATCGCTGGCTCGCCGCTGCTGTGGGGGCTGGCTGCTGTCACGGTCGTCGCCGCGCTGGCCATCAATGCCCTGGCGACTGCCGGCACGTTGCAGGGTGGAGATGTCCTGGCCACGATCTGGGTTGGGCTTGCGCTGCCGGTAATCGGGCTGCTGGCCTTCGCCCTCGGTCAGGCCGGCCTGTGGGTTGCCCGCTTGCTCGGTCGCTGGCCGCGCACAACGCGCGCCCCCGTTGGCGGGGCCTGGTTGATGGCGGCCGCCGCATTGTTGGCGCTGCCGGGGCTGCCGGCGCTCATCGAACCGGCGATGGTTGTGACGCCGGCGCCCGCGCGCCTTACCGCTCAGATCGCGCCAGCGCCCGAGGCGGCATGGCGCGAAGCTGCCCGCACGGCGGGCGATGCGACAGCCTGGGTGGCCTTCGCCGACAGCGGCCCCGAACGCGTCGCTCGGGCCGGCACGGCGGCTGCGCGCGTGCGCGCTCTTGCCTCTGACCTCGATGCCCCCACAGCAGTCGTGGGCGGTCTAGGCGACCTCGCCAGCGCGCTCGACGCCTATGACCTCGACGCCATCCGCGGTGCGAGCGCCCGGCTTGCCGATCTTCGCGCCAACGCGACATTCACCAAGGAGCCCTGAACCGCATGCGCAGAATGACCCTGATTCTCGGACTGGCCCTGGCCGTCCTTGTCGCCGTCGGCGTGGTGCTATACGTCAACCTCAGCCGCCCGCGCGCGGTGATGGTCCCGATCGCCGTCGCCGATATACCCGCCGGGACCGTTGTGCAACGCGCGCTGTTCCGGGGCGTGGAGATGGCCAACATCGACCCCGAGACCCTCGACGCCTGGGTGCTGGCCAGTGATTTCAACCAGGCCGTCGGCCGGCGGCTCAACAGCGATGTCCGGGCGGGCTTCCCCGTCGCGCGTGCGCAGATCGACCCGAACGCCGTCGGCGCGATCGAGACCCGGCTCTCGTTGGCCGTGGCCGGCGACGCCGGCTACTACCTGCCCATCCCGGTCACCCCAGATCAGGTCGGCAACTTCGTCCAACCCGGCGACCACATCGACCTTATCGTCCACATCGGCAGCCTGCGCGCAACGACCTTGAACGCCAGCCCAACCCCTGCCGGCACGACCCGCCGGGTCAGCGACACCCTCGACATGCCGATGACCAAGCTGGTCGTGCAAAACCTGGAGATCATCCGGGTCGAGCGCGACCCCGTGCCGCGGGCCGCCCAGACTCAGGCGAATGCGCGCGAGCCGGCCCGCCCCGGCGACGTGCGTCGACTGTATGCGTTGGTCACCCGCGACCAGCTCGAGGTGCTGAGTTTCGCCTTGCGCAACGGCGAGCACACCTTCGCCGTGCGGGGCGCCGGCAACACCACTCCGCCCGCGCCCACCGACGCGGTGACCTGGAATGACTTCGAACGCTGGTTCTTCGCCCAACGCGGCGGCGGGCTCAACACGCTCGGTACTACCCGAGTGCCCTGACCGCGGATGGCAGACCGCGGACCGCTGAATGCCGCCTGCGGTCCGCCGTCTGCAGTCCATAAAAAACATGGTCAACGAATCCCGACACCCCGCCGCCAATCAAACCGATCCCCACATCGCCGGGCGGACTCTGCGTCCGGTCGCGACGACATCCCAGCCATTTCCGCCGGACGCGGGAATGGCCACCGATCCCAATCGCAAACTGCGCCTGGTGGTGGGCTATGACAACTCGAGCGACCTCGAGCAGCTCCGGCGCGACCTGATCGGGACCGCCCTCGACCTGGTCGGCTACGAGCAGGTTGCCCAACGAGTATTTGATACGGCGATTCGGCTGGATGCCGATGTCGTCCTGCTCTCGCCCAATTGCTTTGGATATCGCAAAGAGCTGGTCATCGACCTGCGCATGCAGCGCGCCCGGCCCATCCCCGTCATCGGCTGGGTCGAGGCCCGCACCGAGGAGGGCCGGCTGATGGTCGCGGCGGGCGCCGTCAACTACATCTCGCTGCCCACCGATGCCCATCAGGTCGCCCGCCTGGTGCAGTTCGCCCAGGCCGCCGTCGACCGCCTGCGCCGCGAGCGCGATGATGGGCTGGTCTCGCTCTCCGCCGGTTCGATGATCTCGCGCGGCGCGGCCTGGCAGAGCAAGGTCATCAGTGTCTTTGTGCCCAAGGGCGGGGGCAGCCACCGCAGCACGACCGCCGTCAACCTGGCCACTGTGCTCTCGCACGTGACCATGGGCAATCAGAAGACCCTCTTGCTCGACTTCGACATGGTCAAGGGCGATTGCCACACCATGCTGGGCTACATCCACGAGAGTGAACAGCGGATCGCCCTGCAGCGCAACATGGCCGTCCTCGAGCGCGGGCTCAAGGACCTGTTCGAGGAGATCCTGCGCCGCTACGATCCGCGCAGGGAGGGTTGGCTCAACCTGCCCACGATCAAGCAGTACTTTGTCGATTCGCCGGCCGTGCGCGAGACCCAGCTCGACCTGTTGCCCGGGCTGATGCGCCCGACCGACAGCGGCGAACCTGTCTTTCAGTCTGATCGCCAGGCGGTATTCGGGGTGGCCCGGGCCATCATCGAGATCGTCCGGCGGGCGTACGCCTTCACCGTCATCGACATCGGGCAGGATTTTCTGGCCCCCCTGCACGAGGCCGCCATCCGCCAATCCGACGATGTGCTGGTGGTCTGTCCGCCCGCCCTGACCGCCGTACTGGACACCCGCTATGCGCTGCAGGCGCTGGCCGCCCACTTCGGCGACCTGAGCAAGTTCCGCCTGCTCATCTCCGGTTTCAAGGCCGAGTATGGGATGAGCGAGCGCGAGATCACCGATCTGGTCGGGATCCCGCTGGCTGGGGTGATTCCGTTTGATGACACCGTCGCCACCCAGGCCATCAACACCTGCTCGCCTTTTGCCCTGACCGACGCCGGCCCGCTCGGCAGTGCGATCCGCCATCTCGGCGCGCTGTATCTGCCCCAGCTCGGGCCCGCCTTCAAGGCCCGCACCCGCCAGGCCACTTCGCGCTCGCTGCTCAAGAGCCTGTTCGTGAGGGAGTCGTAACCGATGGACACCGCCAACGTGCGCAAAACCCTGAATGGCGTGCCAGGCTGGACGACCGATGCTGATCCACGCGAGACTCGGACGGCAAATACACCGGCTTTCTCCGAGGCGATGAGTCAGGCCCGGGCCCGCCTGCCGGGCGCGGCCGAGTCGCCCTACCAGGCGGTCCTCGACGACGTCAAGCGCCAGCTCGCGGGCAGCGGCCGGCTCAACGTAGCCGCTTACGATCAGCCCAGCGATGACGACTTCAATCTCGTCCGCGATCTGGCCCGCGGCGCGATTCGCGCCCATGATGGCAAGGCTTCCAGCGCCGGGCGGCCGCTCCTGGCCGTGGGCGAGGGCGGCGACGTCGCAGACGAGCTCGACCGGCTGTCGCGCCGGATGGCCGACGACATCTTGGGCTGGGGGCCAATCGCCCCGCTCATGCAAGACGAGAAGGTCGAGGAGATCTTCATCAACGGTCACGACCAGATCTGGGCCCAGCGGGTCGGCGAGCCGCCCCGGCAGGCCAACGCCCACTTCCTCAGCCCGAACCATCTGCGAGTCTTTATCAACCGCAAGCTCGACCACGGCGAGGGCGGGCGCGGGGTGACCGTCAAGACGCCCTGGCGCGACCATCGCCTGGCCGACGGCAGCCGGGTGCATGTGGTCATGTCACCTCTGGTGGCCAACCTCGGTGATGGCGCGATCGCGGTCACGATCCGGCGCTTCAGCAGCGTCGCCCGGACCATCGACGACCTGCTCCGCCTGGGCACGATCCCTTCCGACCTGGCCGGGTTGCTGCGCGCGGCCATGCGCGCCCAACTGAATATCTGCATCAGCGGCGGGACTGGCACGGGCAAGACGACCTTCCTGACCGCCCTGGCCAGCGAGATCGACCCGCAGGACCGGGTGGTGACGGTCGAGGACACCCCCGAGCTTCGCCTCGACCATCTGCCGAACTGGATCGCCCTGGTCACTCGGGAGGCGGGCGAGGACACCCGCGAAGTGACGATGGCCGACAACGTGCGCCACTGTTTGCGCATGCGCCCGCGCCGCATTCTGCTGGGCGAGGCGCGCGGGCCGGAGGTGATGGCGATCCTGCAGGCGATGAACACCGGCCACGACGGCACCCTCTTCACGGTGCATGCCGACGACGCGTATCGCAGCTTGCAGCGGATCGAGGACCTTTATCTCATGGGCGGGCTGGGCAACATGCCGCTCCTGGCCATTCGGCGGACCATCGCCCATGCAGTCAACCTGATCGTCAACATCGGCGTATTTCACGACAGCGCCGGGCGTCAAGTCCGGCGGGTGCGCGAGGTGGCCTATGTCACCGGCGCGGTAGAGGGCGAGATGATCGCCTTTGAGCCGCTCTTCGCCTGGCAGGCCGAGCCCGGCCGCGAGCCCGCGGCCGGGCGGCTGGCCTACTCAGGCGCGCACCCGAGCGGGTTGATCGCCCGGCTCGAGTCGCGCGTGCCCGGTTTCTCCTGGCGGACGGCGATGCGGTCCGCGCGCTGAGCTTATTTCATGGACCTACTGTCGATCCCCCTCGCCCTGCTGGCCGGCGCCGCGCTGTTCGCGATCTGGTGCGGCGCGGTCATGCCGCGCGGGCCGGCGACGCCCCGACCCACCCCGGCCCGCCAGCGCGCCGAGCGCCGGCTGATCGGTCTGCAGGCCCACCTCGACGCCGCCCAGATGGAGATCCGGGCCTTCGACTTTATCCGGCGGAGCTTGCTTCTGGGCGTTGTTCTCGGGGCAGGGCTGGGGCTGCTGCTTGGCGCGGTCGTATTGGCCCCGATCGGGATTCTGGCCGGCTTTCTTTTCACCTGGAGCAGTCTCGAGCGCAAGCGCGACCAGCGCCAGGTGCGCTACAACAAGCTGCTCGCCGGCGCCTGCGATGTCATCCGCAACAGCTATAGCGTCAAGCCTTCGCTGCAGAAGGCGCTCGAAGCCGCCGCGATCTACACCCAGACCCCGGTCAAAGAGGACTTTGGACAACTCCTGATCGGCTACATGCAGGGCGAATTCGAGAGCACGCTCGATGCGATCGCCGAGCGCCGCCGTTCGATCGTCTTTGACGGGGTCGCTAACGCCCTACTGCGGACCGAGCGGGCCGGGGCGGGGGTCACGGACATGCTCAACCGTCTGGCGCTCACCACTCGCGAGAACGTATCCGCCTTCGAGGACGCCGTCATCGCGCAGACCACTGCCCGCAGCAACGTGCAGTGGGGGACCTATGGACCGTGGGGGGTATTCACTGTTTTTCGTACGCTCACCCTGGCCTTTAGTGTTACCGGCGCGGGCGGCGTGTTTGGCGGGCTGACCACGTTCTTTTCCACGCCGATGGGAAATCTCATCGCGCTGCTCGCGGCCCTGATCACGATCGGCGCCTATGTGTACTGCTATCAGCTCGCCCAGCGCGGGTTGGTCGTCCGGCGGGTGAGCGGCGCAGACGCCCTGGCCGAGCCGTCGGGGGCCGCCCAGGCCGGGACCGAGCGCGCGTCGGCACTGACAAACTCGGGCGCTCCGGTGCGCGGACAGCGCCCGCTCGGCCCGGCCTTTGATACGGGAGGTGAAGCATGATGATTTGGCTTCTGGCGATGGCCGGCGGGCTGGCGGTGTTTCTCATCGTCGCCGGCAGCGCGGGCAACGCCGGCAGGGCAAGCGGAAGCGCCCAGGCGATGTATCGGCCGCGCAGCGCGCGCAGCCTCGGCAAGGCAGGCCCCGCTACAGTTTCGGCCGTTGTGCGGGCCGGCGCGGGCCGGGCCCTGCGCGCCGACCCCGTCAACGCGCGCTATCTGCGCCAGCTAAAGCAGGCCGACTGGTATTGGGCGCCGGCCGAACCCGTTCCGCCCAGGCGCGGCGCGCCATTCTGGAACCTCGAGACGCTGTGGGCAGAGAAGTATTTTGGCGCGCTGCTCGGCGCGGCTGGGGCGGCGGGGCTGATCCTGCTGGCCGGGATGATCGGACTGCTCAGCCTCGAGTTCATTGGCACCCGCCCGGCCGGGCTGGCGATGCCGGCGCTGGTGATCGGAGCGGCAGTGGTCGGCGGGCTGTGCGCGGGCATGGGCTTCACCAACCCCGACGCGCAGTTGGCGGCAGCGGCGGTCAGCCGCCAGCGCGAGCTCTCGCTCGAGCTGGGCTTTCGTATCAGCGAGATTCGCAGCGATGTGCTCGCGGGAGTCACCCTGCCGACCGCGATTGGCAACCTGTCGCGGCGGGCCGGCGGGCCCTTCATCGAGGAGCTGCGCCGAATGACAACGGCGCTCAAGGTGGATGCCGACGAAGTCGCGGCAGTCAATACGCTGCTGGACCGCAACCAGGGCAATGAGTTTGTGACCGAGTTTGGCAACACGGTCCGGATGGCGCTGTTGCACGGGGCCCGGGTCGAGTCGGCGCTCAACGCGCTGGCCGACGCCGCCCAGATTCGGCTGCGCCAGACGATCCAGGCGCAGGGCCGGCGCAACGCCCAGGAGATGGCCCGCCCAGTGGCGCTGACGACGACCCTGGTGATCTCGATGCTCGTCATCGCCCCGGCGATTGCGGGGATTATGGAGGGGATTGGATAACTGTCAGCCAACTGTCAGGTTCATTTTCGGCCTGAGGCCGGATGATCGACTCGCGCCGAGCGCGCTAAAGACACACTCTCACAGGAGAACCCATATGAAAACCGCTACGCACACCCTGAACCAGTTCGCCGCGATGGCGGCAATATTCGCCCGCCAGCCACGGCAGGCCCTGATCGCGCTGCAACGCGGCGATGCTGAGGGCAGTTCGTCCGTAATCCGGACTGCGGCCGCGGTCGGGCTGGCCCTGCTGGTCGTCACCGTCATCGTGGCGGCCCTGGTCGCCCTCGTCAACACCACCGGCGCGAAGATTTCGAGCGCGACATTTCCATAGAACGCTCGACAGGACATTTTTCGGAAGGCAGCTCCCCAGCTCCGCCGGGAAGTTGCCTTCCGAAATTGGTTTTGTCGATGTTTCCCAGGTCATCCGGAGACCCATCATGAAGGTTGGCCCGCATAGGAATGTGGCAGTGAAAAGAAACTCGGGCGCAACCTTTAGGGTGTTCGCATGCGCAAGACGCCACCTCGAGAGCGGCAGCGCCGAGGGCGAGTTCGCCTTCACGATCTACACGCCCTATCTGTTCGCCCTGCTCCTGGTCGGGTTGGCCTTTGCCCTGGTCGGCTTCTGGCGGATCGGGGCGACGATGTCGGCCGAGCGCGCAGCGGCTGCGAACGGGGTCTCGGCACAGGGCTCGAACGCGGCCGTCGCGCAAGCCGCCCAGCAGCAAGCCTTTGACACGTGGGCGAACGCGCGCGGCGGCGAAATCGGGCTGAGCACAGGGCCGGGCCGGCGCTCGGACACGTTGACCTTCTCGGCCCGGGCCACGTTGCGCACGGGATTTCTCGGCAATTGGGAGTTCACGCTGCCCGGCCAGAGCGAACGCCGGCGCGAGCGTTTCTACAGCGGCCCGGCGGTTTGCGAAACTGAGGCGAACTGCCATGAGTAGCCGGGCGTGGCGGCGCCGGCTCGAGCGCGGCGAGGCCGAGACGGCCGAATTCAGCCTGGCCATCGTCCCGCTGCTGATCCTGGTGATGCTGATCGCGGTTTCCACCCTGGTCCGCCCCGCCCAACTGCCGGTGTTCTTTGCCGCGCGCGAGTGCGCCCGCGCGGCCAGCGTCAGCCTGAACCACAACATCGCCCTGCAGCAGGGCATCGAGGCGGCGGCCAATTCGCTGCGGGGCAACAGCCTGAGCACCACCCGGGCCAGCGTGAGCGTGTGGGCGGATGGCGCGTGGCAGCGCGGTGATCCGGTCACCTGCCGGGTGAGCTATCGAATTGACGTCTCGCGCCTGCCGTTGGTCGGCGCCGTCTTTGGCGTTGTGGACGCCGAGGCGGAGGCGAGCGCCCGGATCGAGCCGGGCAAATCTCGCTGGGGGGATGGTGGGCGGTAGAACGTTGCGCAGCGCCGCGGCGCCCTTGACCTCGCAGACCGGCGCTACGGAGCCCCAGACGGCCAGGAAACCAGGGCACCCTCCTGCAAGGTCAAGGCTCAAATACCTGTGCGCCCGGCTGCTGGCACGTTTCGAAGGCGGCGCCTCGATCACCGCCCAGACGACCCTGTACATTTTTGTGCTGTTCGCCTGCTTCGCGTTGGTCTACGACATGGGTAACGTGGCGATGGTGGGGCAAATGGCGCAGTCGGCGGCCCTGATCGCGGCCGAGGAAGCGGCCAAGGAGATCTCAACCAGCGCCTTCAAGAGCGGGCAACAGGTTCATCTGGGCGAGGATGCGCTCGCGCGCGCAGCCGAGATCGTCGCGGGCATGCTCCCAGTCCCCGCCCAGGATCTCGATATCGGTCTGCGCGAGCCGGGCGGGCGGAGCGTCATTGAAGTGTCGTTCCGGGTGCGGGCCAGCACTCCCATCCTGCGGGCCTGTTTCGGCCTGCAGGGGATCGATGTCCCTGTGCGCGCCGCGGCTGAGCCGGTTTGGGGCGCGGAGGGCGAAAGACGCTGAGCGGGCAATGTTAACCTGCCGTCCGGTATTTCACTTCGACCGTTGGGCGCTGGCCTGGATCGAGGCCCGCAGCTTTGGCTGGGGACGATTGCTGGGCGGGCAGTGGCTGGCCCTCGACGGCCGACGCACCTGCGGTTGGCTGGCCTGCGACGCGGCCGGGCGCGCGCGCGGATATGCGCTGGTGGAGCGCCGCGAAAATCGGCCATATGTGCCGGGTATCGGCGTGCTGCCCGAGTGGCGCCGGCGCGGGATCGGCGAGCAGCTCATGCGCCTCGTCCTCGGCGCCCATCGCGATGTGTGGCTGCACGTGCGGGAGGGCAATCTATCCGCTCGCCGGCTGTATGCCCGCCTTGGCCTGCGTGAGACCGGGCGGGTTCCCCACTTCTACTCGGATGATGGTGACCACAATCTGGACCACAAGCGCCCCACCGTTGCCGGCCCGACCCGTTCGATCGCGCGCCAACGCGCCCGGGTCCGGTCGGCCAGAATCCACAAAGCCAGGGCGCAATACGCAACGAGACCAATTACGAGCGGGATGACAGCGTCAAGGGCGCGGCCTTAACGAGGCCACAGAATCAACAGGTCGCGCTGCGGATAGAACAGCAGGAACGCAACGATGACCAGCCTTGGCACCCCGGCGATCAGCACGAACACGGATTTCTTGGACATGCCGGCATGGGCGATCGACGCGCCTTGGATTATCGCCGCTGCCGGGGCTGTTCGCGAAAAATGCCCGCCAAGCCATGGCTGCCGAAGACGTATCACGGCACCCTGAAGTTCCCCGCGTCGGCGCGGGCCTTGTTTTCCGGGGTGAGCGTGTTGTATTTCTGGTTGTAGCGGCGGTTGAGGGTCTTCTGTTCAATATCGGTCAAGCCGTTCTTGTCGGCGTTGGTGAGTTCCCACTTGTAGGCATCGGTTTCATTCATCGCCCGGCCCTGGGCGGTGTCGTTCCAGCGTCCATCGCTGGCCTGCTGGGCATGCTGCGCTTCGTGGCCAATGCTGGAGGCCAGCCAGGCCGGCGAACGAAATGCCTCATCGCCGATCCGAACCGTGCCGTCCTTGGCAGTCTCACCTTCGCCTGGCGTGCTGGGGTCGTAGACGACCTTGCCCTTCACGCCGCCCACATCGATGCCGTACTGCTTGATGGCTTCGTCGACCGCGCCCTGGCGATCATCGGCCTTGATGTATTTCTGGACGGCGTCCTGGCGGGCCTTGTCGGCTGCCGAGCGCTCGGAGGATTCGCTCATCCAATCGCCGACTTTGTCGCCCGCCGCGGCCCCGACAACGGCGCCGGCGGCCATGCCGGGCAACCCACCGACGGCGCCAAGAATCCCGCCGACGATGCCACCCACGATCGCCCCGGTGCTGATGCCGGAGTCGCCGCTCTTTTGGCGCGTGTCACTGTCGGCGGTCGCCCGCAGCACAGCCGCCGCATCGCGCTCGGCCCCGTTGATCAATTGGTTGATCTGGGTGGTTGCGCGGGCGGCTTC
This sequence comes from Thermoflexales bacterium, assembly GCA_039917915.1. Lineage (GTDB taxonomy): Bacteria > Chloroflexota > Anaerolineae > J036 > Brachytrichaceae > Brachythrix. The sequence continues at coordinate 7,177 of JBDSIP010000050.1, read as the reverse complement.
GCCGAGCGCTGCGCTCAGGCGCTTCAAACTGGGGAAGACGGCCGAGTCCATCTCCTGGTAGAAGGCTATTGCTCCCGGGCCGATCCAGTCGCCACCGCGGAGTGTGTCGACGTTCGACTGAACGTTCTTTGTCATTCCGGCGATCTGATCGGATTCGGACGAGAAGAATTGGGCGATCTTCTTCAAGCCCTCGTAGTCGGCCCGGATCTTTGGTGCTGTCATGTTCTAAGTTTCCCAAGTCTGAGTGGTTTTCGGAAGCGATATCCCCCGCCCCGGCGTGAGCCGGGGCGGGGGATATCGCTTCCGAAATAGATGTGTGGCTTTGTCGGGCAATACCGCCCGTGAAGTTCGTGCTGTTGCAGCCGCTACGCAACTTCGAACGCGACGGTGTTCGAAGTCAATTCACCTTTCCAGGCCGGGCCGATGCTCGGGTCGGTCTGGTTCTGGTAGAGAGCTTGAATGGTGTAGCGTCCAGGCGCGGACACGTCGTAGCTGCGCTCGAGGGCGTACTCGCGGGCAAGGCTCTGCCCCGGCGCAAGCTCGGTAAAATGCCGGTCCGCGGGATCGCCGATGTTCACCCGCGCCGCGAATGGCAGCTCATCGCCGGCGTTGTTGTGGATCATGAGCTTGATCTCGCACTCGTAGGAGGCGGCATCGCTGTAGTTGAGCGCAAAACGTTTATTGACAATCACGGCCGCGTCGCCCGCATTCGCAAGACGAATCGTCGCGCGTGGCTGGGCCGGCGCCCGGTAGGCGCTCTGGTCGAGAGTGAGGGTAAATTCGATCATGTCGGAATCCTGGTTCATGGGACAGTGTAATTGCCTTCGTCGGCGCGGGCTTTGTTGTCCGCGTTCAAGCGGCCGTATTTAATTGCGCGCCGGCTGGCGAGTGTCGCCTTGTCCGCATCGTTCAGCCCGTTCCTCTCGGCATTTCGGATTTCCCAGTCATAGGCTTCGGTCTCGTTCATGGCGACGCCCTGTTTTGTGTCGTTCCACCGTCCGTCCCGGGCCTGCTGTGCGTGGAGGGCCTCATGGCCGATGCTCGAGGCGAGCCATTGCGGCGAGGTAAAGGCGTCGTCGCCGATCGTTACCGTGCCATCCTTGCTCGTCTCGCCTTCGCCCGACGTGTTTGAATCGTAGGTAACCTTTCCCTTGACCGCGCTCACGTCGATGCCGTACTGCTTGATCGACTCGTCAACTGCGCCCTGGCGATCTCCGGCATCGATGAGTTTCTGAATTGCGGCCTGGCGCGCCTGGTCGGCCGCTGCGCGCTCGGCCATCGCCTTCATATACTCGCCGACTTTTGCGCTCGCCGCCTCGCCGGCCTCCTTTCCGCCCACGATGCCAGCCAGCGCGCCGGCGATCCCGCCCAGGATGCCGCCGACGATCGAGTTGGCGGCCCCCGTGTCGCCGTCCTTATGGCGCGCGCTGTCTTCGCCCGTTCCGCGCAGCACGGCTGCCGCATCCCGCTCGGCCCCATTCATGAGCCGGTTGATTTGGTCAGTAACCTGAGCGGCCTCGCCCATCGCCGTGCTCAGGCGTTTCAGGCTGGGGAAGACGGACGAATCCATCTCCTGGTAGAAGGCGGTTGCGCCAGGGCCCACCCAATCACCGCCGCGCAATGCGTCGACATTGGACTTGATTCTTTTTGTCATCGCCCCGATCTGGTCGGATTCAGTCGAGAAGGACTGGGCGATCTTCTGCAAGCTCTCGTAGTCGGCCCGGATTTTTGTTGCGCTCATGGCGGGCCCCCCTCCGAGGCCGAAAGAAAACGCAGCCCCGATTATGCGGGGCTGCGTAGGCCCGAGCGTGATTTACATTACGTTGACGGTCTCGTAAACCGTAACCTGACCGCCCGCTCCCAGATGCGGACATTCGCCGGCCATCTCAAGGGCCGCTGCGAAGCTGTCGGCCTTGAGGATGGAATAACCCGTGCACATTTCGCCGACGGCGCCATCGCTGACCTTGCCGTCGCGGCTGATGTGCTTGGCCATCGGCGTGGTCGGATTCCCGCCGTCGACCACCGCAGGGCCAAGCCGGGTAAACCAGCCGATCCAGGCCTGCATGACGGCCGCGCCCTCAACTTCGCTCGCGGGTGGATTGCCGCCGGTATAAATGAGAAGATAGTTGGACATGAGGTTTCTCCTGTGTGTGCGCTCTCGAAATGGGTATTCGACCTGGGTCGATTGTATTCAGTTTCGCGGTTTTCGGTTGTAGCGCGTTTCAGCCGGCAGGCCCGCTAATGCCTCAGTGGCGCAGGGCTTCGCTGGCTCTTGTCGCGCGCCGCGAGGAGGCGTTGGCCGCAATCGCCGCGCTGTGCGGCGAACACGCTCTGCCGATTGCGGCGGACGTGAGCCGCCGGGCTGAGGTTCGCCGCGTGGTCGATGCAACCCTGGCACGCCATGACCGGATCGATGTGTGGGTCAACACTGTGGGCCAGGGCATTACCCGGCCTCCGGCCCAGCTCACCGACGAGGACATTGACGATATGATGCGGATCAACGTCAATGTCTCATCGATGCTGGGGCGTGTCCCGTTCGCGGTGGCCCGCTCAGCCTACAACGGGGCCAAAATCTTCGATGACCTGACAGGTGTCCGGCCCGGCGCGCCGACCTGTCAGGTGATTCAGGATCTTCGATGACCTGACAGGTGTCCGGCCCGGCGCGCCGACCTGTCAGGTCGGCCGGTTTTCGCCGAGATCGAACTCGAACATCACCGCGTCCTTGGGCGCCTCGATCCCACCCATCGCCGCATAAAGCCGCATGGCTGGCGTGTTGTCGCGCTCGGTCAGCACCCACGCCACGCTGCAGCCCAGCGCGCGCCCCGTCTCGAAAATCGCCCCCAGAATGCGCTTGGCCAGGCCCTGCTCGCGATGGGATTCGGCCACGCTGACCTCATTGATCCATAGCTCCGGGCTCGGCTTGTCGGGATGCAGGTAATGGACGGCTGAAACGAACCCGACCACGATGCCGTCGTCGATGGCGACCGCCACATGATGGCGCGGGTCGGCCACAAAGGCGCGGGCGACCGCCGGGACGATCGGATCATCAAAGACATCGAGGGCGACGCGATCGAGCGCGGCCTCGTCGCCGCCCCGCAATACCTGGATGTCGACGGTCATCGCGTGCTCGACACCGCTATCCGCCACGCCGCGTAAACGCGCTGCATCTGTTCGATGTGCTCGTGAACATGCCGGTCGTAGATGTCGAGCCATTCATCCATCGTCATTGGCCCGCTGTCAGAATGAACAACGGTGTGTGTCCAGGTCTCAGCGGGCAGATCCCGGATCAGCTTCCAGGTGGTCAGGCGCAGCCAGCGGAACAACTCCACCGCGTCATCCGCGCTTTGCTCGCCATAGCGCAGCGCGCGCGCCCACAGCGCCTCGTCGTAGCCCAGCACCGCGCTGCCGGGCTCGGCAATCAGACGCCGGGCACGGATAAAGCTGTTGGCTTCGCTGTCGGCGATATGGATGATGGTCTCCTGGATCGTCCAGTCGCCCGGGGCGGGTCGATATCCCCACATCTCACGCGGGAACTCCTTCAGCGCATCCGACAGCCGCGCATGCGCGTCGCCATACGATTCGATTCTGCGTTCGCGTTCCTTGGGCATGATTTGTGATCCTCCTGAGTGTTGATTTGCGTAAAAGCTATCCTAAAAACATCTGGCGAGTTCGCAATCCCCGCGCGAAGCGCGGGGATTGTGAACTCGTCCCTCATTTTTGCGATTACTTCTAGTGTACGCGGAAATCCTATTCCGGATTCGTCCACAGATTACGCAGATTCGCGCGGACGTTTTCGAAGCGGCCCATTTCAGGCTGCCTCTCAGCGAGAATCAGCGTAATGTGTGGACCGCATCCCCGCTCATTGCCCGCCGACCCGGCCAAGCCGCATAATTCACCCATGGATCGCGTGTCGCCGGCCGAACGTTCGCGGGTAATGGCGGCGGTGCCCAGCCAGCAGACCTCGCTCGAGCGCACTTTTGCCGCCGTGCTGAGGGCGGCCGGGCTGCGCGGATTTGGCCTGAACGCCCGTGGCATTCAGGGCCGCCCGGACATCGTCTTCCGCCGGGCGAAGGTCGCGGTCTTTGTCGATGCCTGCTTTTGGCACGCCTGCCGCTGGCATTGCCGCAGACCCGCCTCGAACCGCGAGTACTGGGATTGGAAGATGGACCGCAATCGCCGCCGCGACCGGGCTGTCAACAGCGCATTGCGCGCGGAGGGCTGGAAAGTGGTTCGGGTGTGGGAGCACCAACTCGCCGATCCGCCCAAGCTTGCCCGCGCCATCGTCCGCGTGCGCGAGGCAATGATGCAACCTTACCCATTCCCGGGAGCCAACCCTCGCGGTTAATCCGGGCGCAATCCACCCAATCACTCCGGCTCGCCCGGCAAACCCCTGACCTCCGCAACGATGCGCCCGGGTGTCCACGCGGCACCTTCGGGGAAGGCCTTCTCCCGGGCCAGGTTGCCCAGCCGGCGCCGGGCCGCGGCCACCCGTGGCGAGAAGGCGGGTCTGATTCACCCGCTCCGGAAGCTGGCGCAGCCATCGGCCCAATCAGTCTCGCGCCGCTGAATCCACACCTCGGCCATCCAGGCGCAGGCCAGGCTGAGCCACGTGTCCCCCAACGTCAACCAGGCTTCGCCCAGCCGGCAGTTCGCGGCCGGCAGGCTGCCCGCATCGTCTGTCGACGCCAGTTTGAGCAATTGCTGCGCAGCTGCGATCGCGTCTTGCGCAAACTTCGCGGGCCTTCGAGACCGGCGAGGTTTTTGAGTACAGTTCAGCGCCGCAAAGGATCAACCTCGCCGTTAGAATCCAATGGGTAGACCAACGAACGCGGATCAACCTTGCAGGAAGGCGCTTGCAAGTCGAGTTGATCGCGGTTTTATGGCGCCTGCCTGCGAGGTTAATCCGCTATTCCGGCGCCTGCCCGCGAGGTTAATCCGCTATTCCGGCGCCTGCCTGCGAGGTTATTCCGCTACTCCGGCGCCTGCCCGCGAGGTTGATCCGCGATCTTCTTCACGCCGTGCGCGCGACCTCAAGCCCGAACTCGCTCATCATCTGCTCGCGCATGATGAACTTCTGGACCTTGCCCGTCACCGTCATCGGGAAAGCGCCGACGAATTTGACGTAGCGGGGGATCTTGTAGTGGGCGATCTGGCCCTTGCAGAACGCTCGTATCTCATCTTCCGTCGCGGTCGCGCCCTCGCGCAGACGGACCCAGGCGCACAGCTCCTCGCCATAACGCGCATCGGGCACGCCAAAGACCTGGACATCCTGAATCTTGGGATGCCGGTAGAGGAACTCCTCCACCTCGCGCGGGTAGACGTTCTCGCCGCCCCGGATCACCATGTCCTTGATCCGCCCGACGATATTGCCGTAGCCCTCCGCGTCGAGGGTGGCCAGATCGCCGGTATGCATCCAGCCGGCCGCGTCGATGGCTTCGGCCGTCCGCCCGGGATCGTCCCAGTAGCCCTGCATCACCGAGTAGCCGCGGGTCAGCAGCTCGCCGGGCGCGCCCGGGTCGACGACCCGGCCCTCGGCGTCGACGATCTTGACCTCGATGTGGGGCTGAACCCGCCCAACGGTGGAGACCCGCCGCTCGAGCGGGTCGTCGACGGCGCTCTGGAAGCTGACCGGGCTGGTCTCGGTCATGCCGTAGGCAATCGTCACCTGGTCCATGCCCATCATTGCCTGGACCCGCTTCATGACCTCGATCGGGCATGGCGCGCCGGCCATGATCCCGGTCCGAAGACTGCTCAGGTCGAAGCGGGCGAAATCGGGATGGTCGAGCTCGGCGATGAACATCGTCGGAACGCCGTGCAGGGCGGTACAACGCTCGGCTTCGACCGTCTTCAATACTGAGAGCGGGTCAAAGGCCTCGGCCGGGAAGATCATCGCCGCGCCGTGCGTGACGCAGGCCAGATTGCCCAGCACCATCCCAAAGCAGTGATACAGCGGGACGGGGATGCACAACCGGTCGCGCGCGGTCAGGCGCATGGCCTCTCCGACGAAGAAGCCGTTGTTGAGGATGTTGTGATGGGTCAGCGTCGCGCCTTTGGGCGAGCCGGTCGTGCCGCTGGTGAACTGAATGTTGATCGGGTCATCGAACTGGAGCGTGCCCGCCAGTTCGGCCAGGCGGGCGCGATGCGCCTCCCCGCCCATCCCCGCCACATCCGCAAAACGGAACATGCCCGGCTGCGACGCCTCGGCCAGGCAGACGACTGTGCCCAGGGCCGGCAGGCGGGCGGCCCGCAGCGCGCCCGGCGCGCAGATGTCGAGCTCAGGCGCCAGCGCGCGCAGCATGCCGACGTAGTCGCTGGATTTGAACGCGGCGGCGGTGATCAAAGCCGTGCAGCCGACCTTGTTGAGGGCGTATTCCAACTCAGTGAGGCGATAGGCCGGGTTGATGTTGACCAGGATAAGGCCGGCTTTGGCGGTGGCGAACTGGGTGACCACCCACTCGCAGTTGTTGGGTGACCAGATCCCGATCCGATCGCCGGGCTCGAGGCCGAGGGCCAGCAATCCGGCGGCAAGGGCGTCCACCCGCTGCTGGAGTTCACGATACGTCCAACGTACGTTCTGATGACACACCACCAGCGCCTCGGCATCCGGCCAGCGGGCAACGGCCCCGTCAAAATGGGCGCCGATCGTATCGCCCAGCAGCGGCGTGGCGCTGGCGCCGTGGGTGTAGCTTTGGGTGAGTTGAGCCATGCCGCAGGAGTATGCACCCGGCGGGCCGGCCGCGCAACCGAACTATTGGGGGTCCGCAAGCGATACGCCCGGCAGAGCCTGGCGCATCGCTTCCGGAATAACCATAGCTAGGCCAGGTGAAAGTACTCTTCCAGCTCAACGAAGCTCTCATCCGGCCGGGCATTGGCGTCCGTGAAGGGGGCCATGAAGGCCTGCCAGCGCGCATTGATCTCCGTCGCGGCCATCTTCGCCTGGGCGGCCTGCAGGCTCTCGTCCGCCTCGAAGTATCCGAAGATCACCCCATCGGCGCGGGCAAAGAGGGTGTAGTTGCGCCAGCCGGCCGCGCGCAGCGCAGCAAGCATCTCGGGCCACACCCGGGTGTGCTCTTCCTTGTATTCCGCCAGGCGATCCTGCCTGATCTTGAACTGAAAACCGATTCTTTTCATGGCTGGTTCTCGGAAGCGATATCCCCCGGCTCCGCCGGGGGATATC
>JBDSIP010000049.1:0-6279 GCA_039917915.1 Thermoflexales bacterium | reverse complement strand
ATCGGGGACCGCGCGCCGGACACCCAGCCGTTTCGGACGGCCGTCATAGTCACCGCTGTGCGCGATTCGGCCTCCAGTTTTATGAAGATGTTCCGCAGATGAACTTTGACCGTGTTAGGACTTACGGTCAGCGCGCCGGCGATCTCCTTGTTGCTCACGCCGGTCGCGAGGAGGCGCACGACCTCGAGCTCGCGCTCGGTGAGGGGTTCGCCCGCTTCTGCCATTTCGCCGATTGTACCGGCTCGCGTAGACCTAAGGTTCTGTCTCGCGCGAGGCCACGATGATAAACAGCGCGCCGGCCACTTGGATACGCGTGCCGGGCGCAACTGCGATATCGGCATATTCGGCGGGGCCGTCCAGGGCACCAATGGCTTCGTCGATTCCGGCTGCGCGCAGGTCGGTGACATCGCCGCGCGCATCAGCGCAGGCGAGGCGCAAGGCGGCCCGGCGCAATCCGGGGCCAAGCCCGCGAAACTGGCCGCGGTCGAAGGCGCCACCTGTTTGGCGCATGCTGTCAAGGGCAGCTCGCGCGGCGGCCTCGATGATCTCGGCATCGGCGGCGGCGTTGTCGGCCATCCGCGCCAGCACTTTCCGGATGCCCGGGTTGTAGGTCTCCAGATACGGGATCAGCTCGAGTCGCACCCGATTGCGAAGCACGCGGGTATCACGATTACTGGCGTCCACGCAAAACAGCAATCCCCGCCCGGCGCAATACGCTACGATCTCAGCGCGAGGGGCCAGCAGGAGCGGCCGCCATAGGCGCAGGCTGGGACGGCCCGGCATGGGTGAGAGCAGGGCGATCCCGCGCAAACCCAGCGTACCGGTGCCGCGCAACAGACGAAGCAGCACAGTTTCAGCCTGATCGTCGGCGTGATGGGCAGTGGCGATCCACGCCGCGCTCTCGGACAGAGCAGTCTGGGCCAGGAAGGCATAGCGTGCCTCGCGGGCCGCGACTTCAACAGACTGTCTGGTGTGAGCGGCGGCCGCCGCGACATCCAGGCTGCCCAGGCGAAACGGCATCGCGCGCGCGGTTGCTGCCGCCTGGACGAAGGCGGCGTCCTCATCGGAGGCCGCGCCGCGCAATTGATGGTTGAAGTGCGCGACCACAAGCGAAAGCCTGTCGTCGTGGCGGGCGAGGATGTCAAGCAGCGCGATCGAGTCGGCCCCGCCGGAGACGGCGACAATTACGCGCACAGGAAAAACGGCGCGCGCGCCGTCCAGGCTCAGGGCCTGATCCAGCGCGCGCCGCGCCAGCAACGGAAGCCGTTGCAGGGCAAGGGTCACGAGTTATTTGCCGGTCGCGATGGCCGCGGCCTTGTTGCGTGTGCCCCAGAAGTCACGCTCTTCCCACGCCACGATCAGCGGAACGGCGTTGAAGATCGATGAATAGGTGCCCGACACGAGGCCCATCAGCAGAACGGCGACAAACTGCTTGATGCTCGCCCCGCCAAATAGGAGCAGGGCGATCATGACGAAGATGTTGACCAGCGAGAGCGCCAGTGACCGGTGCAACGTCTCGACCAGGCTCCGGGTAACAATCTGGGTGAAGGGTTCACCACGGTGGCGGGTGAGATTTTCGCGGATGCGGTCGTAGACGACGATGGTGTCCTGGACCGAGAAACCGATCACGGTCAGCATCGCCGTCAAGAACAATGCGTCGACTTCCCAATCGAAGAAGAACCCGAGCAACGCGGTAAGGCCTGCGGCCACCAGCACATCGTGGCCCATCGCGATGATGGCGCACACGCTGTAGCGCATCGCGTGCTGGGCCTTGCGGAAGGCATACCAGATGAACAGCAGCACGGCGATGGACGCCGCAATTGCCGCCCACAGCGCCGCGCTCGTCACCTCATTTGCCACGCGCGCGCCGACCGATTCGACCGACGATTGAGCCTTGTCGATCTTGGCCAGGCTGGTGTCGAGGACAGCCCGAATCGTCTCGGCCCGATTCGCGTCCAGGAACTCGGTGCGCACTTGCCAGGTGTTGTCCGCGTCCGTCCCCAGGCGCGAGATCGACGGGTTGGCGATCCCCTGGGCCACGAGCGCGTTTCGCAGCGCATCCTCTGAGACCGGTGTCTCGAACTTCAGAACGAGGCGGGTGCCTTCCTTAAAGTCCACGCTCAACTTCCACGGCGTGTGGGTGGGCAGGGTGATGATGTTGAGGATCATCGCGACCAGCCCGGGCGTAATGATGGCCAGCGAGATCAGGAAGTAGATTCGCCGATTCTTGACGATATTGAACATGGCTCAGGCTCCCAGCAACGACGCGCGCTGCGCCTCGTTCTCAATTTCGCGCGAGAAGAAACCGCGCATCAATGCCCGGGTCACCACCATTGCTGTAAACATGCTGATGAGGATACCGAGGGCGAGCGTCAGGGCGAAGCCCTTGACGGCGCTCGCGCCGAAAGTGTTGCCAAACATGAACAGAATGGCGCAGGTGATTAACGTGCTGATGTTCGAGTCGCGGATCGACGTCCAGGCGCGCGCAAACGCGGCCTCGACTGCGCCGCGCAGGGAACGTCCTCCGCGCAGCTCTTCCTTGAAGCGTTCAAGCACCAGAATGTTGGCATCGACCGCGGTCGCAATCGACAATACGAAGCCGGCGATGCCCGGCAAGGTGAGCACGACTGGCAAGAGCACATAGACCGCCAGGGTAAAGACCGCGAAGAACAGAATGGCGAGGCTGACGACTGCGCCGGGCACGCGGTAGTAGGCAATCATGAAGATGACCAGTACCGACAGGCCGATCAGTCCGGCGAAGACGCTTCGCCGCACGGAGTCCGCGCCCAGCGTCGCGCCGACGTCCCTGACGCTTTCGATTTTGAGCGGCACCGGGAGCGAACCGTAGTTCAGGGTGACGGCCAGGCTGTTCGCGCCTTCCGGTGTGAACCCGCCCGAGATCTCGCCGCCGGTCGGCAGGGCCGCCCTGATCGACGGGCATTGCAGGACAATCCCGTCCAACACGATACACAGCGGTTGGCCGATGTTCTTGCCGGTGAAGTCGCCAAACGCGGTCTGGGCGGAGGGCTTGACGCTGAATACAACGACACTCTGTCCAGCGTTGACGCCCACCCGGCTGTTGTTGAGCAGGATCTCACCGGTGAAGGCGGTTCGATATACCTTCGTGCCGCTTACGGTCTGATTGGCATCGATGGGCCGGCCGGCGCTGGCCGTTTCCGGGTAGATCAGCGACCGGAAAAGGCTGAACGTGGTTGAGATCGGCAAGCCTTCCTGCGGCCGAATGGCGACAGTGGCTTCGACAAACTCAAGCACGCCCTGCTTCTTCACGAGATCGATAGCGGCCTCGCGATTCGTCACGCCCGGGAGCTCGACCAGGATTCGGTCGTTGCCGGCCTGCTGGACGGTTGGCTCGCTGGTGCCGAGAGCGTTCACGCGGCTCTCGATGATTGACACGGCGGAAGCCAGCGTCCCGGTCACTAGGCTTTGGCCGGCAGGCAGATCCGCCACCAAAAGCACCTGCAGGCCGCCGCGCAGGTCGAGGCCTTGCTTAAGCTGCAGATCGCGCACGCGTTCGTCTTGCCAGAAGACGAGACTGCGCACGAATGCCGGCTTCTCAATCGGGGAGGCCAGAAAGGCTGACACCAGGCCGAGCGCGGCGATGATGATGAGAGAGACTAAATTGCGTTCACGCATTCAGGAACGGGTCCTTATCGCTGGAATTCCGGTCGTACGGCCGGTAGAAAAGCCTTGAGATTATAGCCGACGAAAAACACAAGGCCCTGCTCTCGGTCTGAGAGCAGGGCCTTGTCTGGTCCGGACTTTGGTCAGCCGACGGGTTCGGCCGGCGCGCCTGGCATCCCGATGGGCGGCGGCATTGTTAGCGGCGCAGGAGCGGCAACCACCCGCTTGCGGGGGGCGGCCTTTTTGGCGACGGGCTTCTTTGCTGCGGGTTTCTTAACAGCGGGCTTCTTGACGGCGGCCCTCTTTGCGACGGGCTTCTTCGGGGCTGGCTTTTTGGGAGCAGCCTTCTTCGCAGCGGGCTTCTTGGCAACTGGCTTCTTGGCAACTGGCTTCTTTGCAGCGGGCATGGAAATTCCTCCTGAAAAAATGGTTTTTCGTTGCGCGTCATCATCCGCTCGATGCGCGTTACTCCTTTTAGTTGTAGTCCGAAGCGCAATTGTGTCAAGGGTTTGCCCCGTGATACTTCCATGGCTCCTGCCAAGTCGCAATTCCGCGAACGCGCTTGGAGCGAGGTTGTTATTGTCAAAGCACGGACCTGTCGCGCGCTTTTAACAGAAGAACGACGAAAGAAGGCGAACCAAAGAGCCGTGAATTCTCGATCTTCCGTTCTTCGTTCTTCTGTTAAGCAGCCTCCGATCGCTCGATATTTGATTGGGCTTGACAGCCTCTGGCGCGGCGGCCGATCGTCATGGATTTCAGGCGCTTCATTTAGGCCCTGGCTAGTACACCTTTGCGGCCTGGCGCCGGCGATGATTCGGATTCATGAATCTGGCAAGCGACTTTGCAGGAGCGATGCGATGAGCCTCTCACGAATCGATCAGGCGAATTGATTAAACTGAAGATCTTCAGTCTACAAACTCAGCACGAAAAAAGAGCGTAGCCGTGGCGCCGTATGCGCCAGGCATATCGCCTCATGCGGCTGGTGTTTGTGTGGCCTCTGAATTATGGCTTCGATCAATAAGGAGAAAACAATGTCAACTGCAAAAGCGCATGCGGATTGGGATGGCACGCTCAAGGAAGGCTCGGGCAAGATGGGTCTGGGCAGCGGAGCGTATGAGGGCGCCTACACGTGGGCGTCCCGGTTCGCCGACGGGAAGGGCACGAACCCGGAAGAGCTGGTTGGAGCCGCCCTTGCCGGGTGCTATTCGATGTTTCTTTCGGCGCTCCTGACCAAGAATGGGACGCCGCCCGTCCACATCCATACGGACGCTGTCGTCACCCTGGGGGATGGCCCAACTATCACCGCGATTGTCCTGACCTGCGTGGCCGAAGTCGCGGGCATCGATGCCGCCAAATTCGCTGAAACGGTCGATGCCGCGAAGAAGAATTGCCCGGTCTCGAAGGCCCTGGCGGCAATTCCGAGCGTCACCGTTCTCGCCACGATCAAGTAGGTTGAAGCGAACAACTCATCGGTGGCAACGGACATCCCCTTCTTCGCTGGGGATGTTCGTTTCCGCCCGTCCGTCCTGAATTTCACGTTACGGGCGCAGCGTAGAGAATAACCCCGCGCAGCCCATCCCGAGCAACATAAAACGTAGCGACTTGCCAATGATTGTTGCGAGGATGAACTTCCACACGGGCATGCGCGTGATTCCGGCCAGCATCCCCCCAATGTCGAACAACGGATTCGGGATGGCGGCCAGGGCAAAAATCGTGACAAATCCGTTGTTGCGGATGAAGCCCTCGAGCCGGTTTGTCCACTTTCCAGGTGGAATGATGGCCTTTCCGCCCACGCCGGCCATGTAACCGGTCAATTCGCCCAGACCCGCGCCGAGCCCCGAAACGAGCCCGGATTGAATCGGACCAAACAAGGTCCCGCCCGCGCAAGCCATCACGAAGGCTGGCGCTGGAATAATCACGGTGGCATTCCCGAGGATGCTGACGACAAACAGGCCGAGCAACCCGGCCTGGCCAAGTTGGGCCAGTTCGTCCCGGTAGTGCGCTGTCAGAACCAGCACGCCCGCGCTCACACCGACGACGAGGACCAGCAGACCAATTTGACGCGCCCGGGCAAGGCGATTCGACGCCGGCGCGGGCGGGTCTGCCGGCGAAACAATCGCCACGGCTACCGCGTCGGTGTCGTTCACTGCGTTTTGATTCATCTTTTGCGAAGAGCCGCTCAATCCATTAGGTTTTCACCACAAGGGCTCCCAAACACCAGGAATCGGACTTGACGCCACTGTGCCAATGTGACTCTGTGGTGAAAACCTGAGGGATTCCGGAATTGCGCAGCATTGTAGCCTTACGGCGGCTATCAAAAGAAGAGCCCCGGATTCGTATCGAATCCAGGGCTCTCGCGATCCAGCGATCCAGGTGGCTATTCCGATCAGGCCATCTCGCGCTTGCTCTGCCAGACTGCCCAGCCAAATGCGCCGACCAAGACCGCAATGGCGACATATGAGATGAACTTGACCGTCGGATCAGCCACTGCGACACTGACGACGATCGGGGCGATGATGACCGAGACCAGGTTGATCACCTTGATCATGGGATTCAGGGCGGGGCCAGCGGTGTCCTTGAGCGGATCGCCGACTGTGTCGCCGACGACCGCCGCCTTGTGGCGTTCCGAGCCCTTGC
>JBDSIP010000048.1:0-6639 GCA_039917915.1 Thermoflexales bacterium | reverse complement strand
CGCCGCTTGCCTCGCCGCAATTCAGCGGCTCGGTCGGCATCGGCACGGCCGGCTCCGGTTCGCCGCTGACCGTGGCCGGAACCATCGAGAGCACCAGCGGCGGGATCAAGTTCCCCGATGGGAAGACCCAGACCAGCGCCGCTGCGACCCCTTCCAACATTATTATTGTGGCCAAGAGCGGCGGACACTTCAGCACGATCAGCGCTGCCTTGACGAGCATCACCGACAACTCGGCCGCGAATCGCTATCTCGTGTATGTGGCGCCCGGCACCTACACCGAGACCGTGACAATGAAGCCGCATGTCGACATCGAGGGCGCTGGCGAACTGGCGACCAAGATCACCCAGGTGGGGAACGCCACCGGCGCCCCAACCCTTTCCGGGGCAAGCAATGCCGAGCTGCGCTTTCTGACGGTCGAGAATACCGGAGGATTCGACTTTGCCGTCGCGATCCGAAACGTGTCCGCATCCCCGCGCCTCACCCACATTACCGCGAGCGCGTTGAACGGGGTCGAAACCGACGGGATCAGAAATGTCACGTCCTCGCCAAGACTGGAGAATGTCACGGTCAGCGCCAGCAGCGGGGGTGGAAACTACGGGATGTACAACGTTGATTCGTCCCCGACCGTCAACAATAGCGTTATCGCTGGGATTGGCGGCACGAACTTTGGCATTTACAACGTGACCAGCGGCGGATCGTTCATCGTGCGCGTAACGAACTCGCAGATCGTGGGCAGCAGCTTCACGATCGCTACCAATCCCTCCTACACGACCCTGGTTGTCGCGTCGCAATTGAGCGGCGGCTCGACGTTCGGTGGCACGGTAACCTGCGTCGGCGTCTACGATGAGAACTTCGTCGCCCCCGGCTATACGACCTGTCCATAGAGTAATGAAATCATCGGAAGCGATATCACCGGCGAAGCCGGTGATATCGCTTCCGACCAGAACCGGGAGCCAATCCAATGAAACGAATCTTGATTCTTACGGCGATTATGGCGTCGGTGCTTGGCGTGTCGCTTGTGGCGGGCCATCAGACCGCTTCGGCCCAGACCGGCGGCGGCTACGACCTGACCTGGAACAGCATCGATGGCGGCGGGGCAACCTTCAGCACAGGCGGCGGGTATTCGCTGGGCGGGACGATTGGGCAGGCGGATGCAGGCGCCACGAGCGGAGGATCGTATTCGCTCAGCGGCGGGTTCTGGGCCGGCGTCCCGGCCAGTTACAACGCGTTTGTGCCGATTGCATTGAGGTAGGGGCGACCGGCGGTCGCCCTTTGTTGGCATTCACGAGGCCACCGCGTTCACGCGATTGGTAGGGGCGACCGGCGGGCGCCCCTACCCACCGTGCGTTGTGCTTGGGTCCGCGATAGGTGAGCCGTGGTCGCGCCCGCCCACAGTTTGGGTCTCGCATTTTCGCGCGGGATGACGAATCGGAATGGGTAGGGGTGGTTCGCGAACCGCCCCTACCTTGCGTACGCAGGGTCCGGCGCCGCAATTATGATGCCCCCATGTCCAAAGTCACCCGCAAGCACGCCTTCCGCACCCGCGCGATCCACGCCGGCGCGCGGATCGATCCGACGACGCACTCATCCGCCCCGCCGATCGACATGTCGAGCACTTTTCTACTCGACGCCGACTACGTCGATCGCGGTTTCGAGGCCGAGGGCCAGGGTGGCCAGGACGCGCCCTACATCTACGCGCGCTGGGGAAACCCGACCGCCCGCATGCTCGAGGCCCGGGTCGCCAGCCTGGAGAACACCGAAGATTCGCTGACCTTCGCCTCGGGGATGGCGGCCGCCACGGGTCTGCTGCTGCACCTGCTCAAGTCGGGCGACCATCTGGTCATCAGCGATGTGTCCTATGTCGGGGTGGCCGAATTTGTCCGGATCAACTTGCCCCGGATGGGCGTCGCGGTCACGGTCGTCGACAGCTCGAACCTGGATGAGCTGGCCGCGGCGATCCAGCCAAACACGCGCCTGGTCTACATCGAGACACCGGCCAACCCGATCCTCAAGCTGACCGACATCCCGGCCGCGGCCGGGATCGCCCACGCAGCCGGGACTGTGCTGGCCGTCGACTCGACCTTCGCCACGCCCCTGGCCACCCGCCCGGCCGAGCTCGGGGCGGACTTTGTCATCCACGCCCTCACCAAATATTTCTGCGGCCACGGTGACGCGATGGGCGGCGCGGTCGCCGGGCGGCGGGCCGCCATCGAAGCGCTGCGGGTCGATTCGGGCGTCCATCTCGGCGCATCGCTCAGCCCGTTCAACTGCTGGCTGATCATGCGCGGGATCGACACGCTTGCCCTGCGCATGGCAGCGCATGAGCAAAATGCGTTGGCCATCGCCGGCTTCCTCGAGCGCCACCCGCGGGTGACCCGGGT
Source organism: Thermoflexales bacterium (assembly GCA_039917915.1). Classification (GTDB taxonomy): domain Bacteria; phylum Chloroflexota; class Anaerolineae; order J036; family Brachytrichaceae; genus Brachythrix. The sequence continues at coordinate 4,258 of JBDSIP010000048.1, read as the reverse complement.
GATGTATCCCGGCCTGACCTCCCACCCCCAGCACGCGCTCGCCCGCCGCCAGATGGCAAACTTCTCGGGCATGCTGACCTTCCAGGCGCGCGACGCGCACGACCTGGCCAGAGCGATGGCGGGCCATCTACAGGTCTTCCACTACGCGGTGTCGCTCGGCCACCAGCGCAGCCTGGTCGTGCATATGGACACGGCCGAGCTGATGGAAAAGTCGTTCAAGCTCAGTCCCGTCCACGAGGCCCGCTTCCGCGCGTTCGCCGGCGACGGCATCTTCCGCATGTCGGTCGGGCTCGAAGACGCCGACGACTTGTGCGCCGACCTCGATCACGTCCTGGGACTCGAGTAGATTCGGTTCGCGAACCGCACTTACAAAAACATCCGGCGAGATCACCATCCCCGCGCAAAGCCCGGGGATGGTGATCTCGCCCCGAACTTTCTTGGATGACTTCCAGGCTATAGCAGGTATGCGTAATCCGAACGTTAACCTTATAACGCTTAGAGTACCCTTGCCGGCTAAAGCCTAAGCTCCAATCAGCCCCAGCCTACGCTCTTATTCAGCCCCAGCCGGCGCTCCAGAGGCGAAGAACGCATAATCGCCCCCATGACAACTTCACAAGACACCTGCGACGTGCTCGTGATCGGCGGCGGAATGGCCGGGCTGGTCGCCGGCCTGCAAGCCCAGGCCCTCGGCGCGCGGGTAACCGTGCTCGAGAAGGGCCCGGCCGTGGGCGGCTCGCTGGCGATGTCGGGCGGCACGATCTGGTGCGCTCGCACCATCGAGGACCTGCGCCGGCTCGTCCCACGGGGCGACCCGGAGCTTGGCGCCGCCCTCGTCGCCGACTTTGAGCCGGGCATCGCCTGGTTGCGCGGCCTGGGCTCGACCCTCACCCCCCTGCCCTCCGAGCCGCATCGCAGCGTCTACTGGACCGAGCCCAACCCGCGCGTCTTCGTCGCCGATCTGCTGGCCCGCTTCGAAGCGGGCGGCGGCAACGTCGTCACCGAGGCCGCCGCGTCAGGCCTGCGTTTCGACGAAGCCGGCGCCGTCGCGGGCGTCGTCGCCCGCACGCCCAACGGTCTGCGCTCATTTATGGCCCCGTCGGTCATCCTGGCCACGGGCGGCTTCCAGGGCAACCCGGCCATGCGCGCCCAGTATTTCGGCCCATGGGCGGACCGGCTGATCACCCGCGGCAATCCGCACAGCACCGGCGACGGCTTTTGGATGGCGACGAATGCCGGCGCGGCGCCCTCCAAAGGGATGAGCAGCTTCTATGGCCATTTGCTGCCCGCCCCGCCCGCCCAAGTGCCGGTCAACGACTTCATCGGTTACACGATGTATCACAGCGAGCAGTCGGTGCTGCTCAACCTGCGCGGCGAGCGCTTCACCGACGAGTCGCTGGGCGACGAGACCAGTTGCCAGGCCGTCGCCCGCCAGCCCGAGGCCCTGGCCTGGCTGATCTACGACGACGTTGTCTATCGCAACTTTGCCCGCCGCCCGGGCGGGGGCGGGGCCCGCGCGACCGACACGTTTTATGAGTCCAAAGCGTTGGGCGCCCCGGCGGTGACCGCAGGATCGCTCAAGGAACTTGCGGCCGCCGTCGACGCGTTGGGCGGACATGGGGTTGGGGTGCTGGACACCCTGCGCGAGTACAACAGCGCCGTCGCCGCGGGCGCGGCCGCTCAGTTGCGCATTCCCCGGCGGGCCAAGGCCAACCCACTCACATCGCCACCTTTCTACGCGCTGGCGGTCACGCCCGGCATTACCTTTACCCTGGGCGGCATTCGGATTAACCCCGAAGCCCAGGTCCTCGACCGGGCCGGGCGGCCGATCGCCGGCCTGTACGCCGCTGGCGCCGACGCCGGCGGGATCCACAATGAGCAATATGCCGGCGGGTTGTGCCTGGGCCTCGTCTTTGGCCGGCGGGCGGCCCAGGGCGCCGCGGCACAGACCAAACCAGCCAACCCTAAGGGTTGACCGGTTTACTTGCGCTCAACCTCATGCCTGGCCTCATCCTATAGCGCCGCGCTCGAAATTTCATTCCACAACGGCCGGCCGGTGAGATAGCTCGCCACGTTGTGCTCGATGATCTCGCCCATCCGGTCGAGAAAGTGCGGGCCCTTATCCGAGCCCGAAATGTGGGGGGTCATGATCACGTTGGGCATGCGCCAGAGCGGATGATCGGACGGCATCGGATACTGGAAGTGGGTGTCCAGCGCGGCCCCTGCAATCCAACCCTCGCTCAACGCGCGCAGCAGAGCCGCCTCGTTGACCAGCGGGCCGCGGGCGGGATTCAGCAAAAAGGCGGTCGGCTTCATCGCCCGCAACTCGCGTTCGCCGATCCGCCCCGTATTAGCCGAGTTGAGCGGCATCGCCAGGACCAGGAAATCGAGCCCGCCGAGGAATTCGAGATCCTGTTCCGGCCCAAACACGCGATTGGGCAGCGACCCATCCGGATCGCCGGTGCCCGGCACGGCATAGGTATCGTCGCGCCGGCCAATCGGGCTGCGGGTGAGCACATGCATCGCGAGGCCCATCACCTTGGCCAGCCGGGCAACTTCGCGCCCAAGCCCGCCATAGCCCCACAGGCCGAGCGTGCGGCCGCGGATCTCAGCGGCGAAGCGGTCATCCCGATCCCACACCCCGCCTTCCTGGTTGCGGATCAACCCGCGCAAGTCGCGGGTGAGGTTGACCAGCATCGCGATCGTCCACTCGCCAATCGCCGTGTTGTAAACGCCGCCCGCATTGCAGGCTCGCACCCCGCGCTGGGCGAGCTTCATCGGCCCGAGTTGATTGAAGCCCGCCGACATGATCTGAACCAGCTTCAAGTCCTTCATCTCGGCCTGATTGACCGGCGGCAGGTGGCAGACCAACACCTCGGCCCCAGCGATCAGCTCGGGTGGAAAGGGCGCCACACCATCGTTGGCCGGGTCCACCAGGACGATCTCCGCATTGGGCAGCGCCCGGATGCGTTCCAGCACATCGGTTTTGATCGGGATGTTGATGATGATCTTGGTCATGCTTCAGTCCGTTAGAATCTTTCCAGGCACGCTGTTGAATTCGCCGCTGCCCGGCACGAAAGGGTAGCGGTTTTTGATGTCGTCGGTGAGGGCGATCCCGAGGCCGGGCGCCTCGGGCGGCAGCACATCCCCGCGCTCAAAACGAAATGAATCACCGGCGATGTCGAGATGCAGGCCTCCCAGCGCCGGCAGAATCTCGCAGATCACGGTGTTCTCGCAGGCAAAGGCGCAATGGATGTTCTGCATCAGCGCGCCGCCGGCCCCGGCGGCGTGGGTGGCGATCTTGCGCCCGCGGCCGGCCATCAAATCGGCCACGCGCATGAACTCACCCATTCCACCAGTCCAGGCCGCGTCAGGCTGGCCGATGTCAAACGCATTTTGCTCGGCGAACACCCGCCATTCGTACATCGCGGTCAGGCATTCGCCCCCGGCGATCGGCACCGGCGTTCCAGCGCACAGTTCGGCGTAACCCTGCGGATCGGTGTAGTGGAGGGGCTCCTCAAAGAAGAAGAGGTCGAATGGCTCTACAGCCTGCATCACCGCGGCGGCCGTCTCGAGCGTCCACGTCGCGCCGGGGTTGTTGCCCATGTGCCCGTCCAACATCAACCGCACGTCCTTGCCGACATGAGCCCGGACGAAGGCGAGCTTGTCGGCTTCAAAATCAGCGGCTTCTCCCGGGTCAAGCGGCGTATGCCAACCGTGCGCCTTTGAAAGCGACCCGGTGGCGAGCTTCATGCCGTGAAAGCCCAGGCTGAGGTAGAAGTCGAGTTTGGCCGCGAGTTGATCCTTGGGGTAGTTGCTCGGCCCGCCCGAGGCGTAGCAAGGCAGACGGTCGTGTTTGCGCCCGCCCAGAAGTTGCCAGACCGGGACAGCGTGCAGCTTGCCGCGCAGGTCCCACAAGGCAGCCTCGATACCGTTCAGGATCGCCGTGCCCAGGCCCACCCGGCACCAGTAGTTGCCCGAGCGATACATCCGCTGCCAGAGCGCCTCGACGTCGTCAGGCGACTGCCCGATCAGGATGGGGGCAAAGAAGTCCACCGTCGCGGGCACCGCTTCGGGAAAGAAGTAGCCGGCGTAAGTCTCGCCAACGCCCACGATGCCAACATCGGTGTGGATTTCGATAAAGGCCGCGCTGCGCCGCGGCCGGGCGGCGAGGATATACGGATCGCGGCTATATGGGCCGGTCAGCAGCACGGTCCGAACGTCGGTGATCTTCATCGCGTTGTTCTCCCTGGCCAAAACT
>JBDSIP010000047.1:0-4867 GCA_039917915.1 Thermoflexales bacterium | reverse complement strand
ATCCTTTTCGGCCACGGCCACGCCCAGTCGTTTTGCTTCCTGCTCGATCAGAGTTTGCTCGATCAGGGCGTCCATCGCGACGCTGGCGAGCTGAGCGGACAATTGTTTGCCCGCGGCAGAGTTCGGGTCTGGCCGGGACGGATCCGCCGCGACATAGCGGGCCAGCTCGGTGTCGAAGCGAGCGCGCGAGATTTCCTGCCCATTGACCCGCGCGGCGTACAACGCTCGGGTGGGAGCTGCGGTAGGCCCGGCCGATGGCCGGGGGGTGCTCGTTACCGTGGGTGTGCCTCTGGCTGCCGAAACCAGATCGGGTGAGGTTGTCGACCCGGCTGTCGGCGCCGGTGGGGCCAGGGTCGGCGGGGCTGGCGTTGGGCTCGAGCAACCGGCCAGGGCCACAATCCCGGCGGCGGCGAGCAAACGGCGAATCAACATCGGATGGGTATTGTAGTGGGCGACGCCCGTGATGGCGTTAATCTCGGCGCCGCCGAATCATCAGAAAGACCACAGTCGCCGCGAAGCCGGCCGCGGCGGCGGCGATGGCGGTGACAACGAAGGCTGCGGCAAGCGTGTTCGCTTCAGGGTCATCAATTGTGCCGTTGAGCACAGCCGCCTTCGTCCGTGTTATGAATTCGCTCCGTGGCGTCACGCGCGCCGCCGCCTCCCCCAGGCGCGCCTCAAGCCAGGCGATGTCTTCGGATGTCATTCCCGGTCGGCTCATCGGTCGGCCTCCATCAGTCCGCGAAGCTGTTCAAGCGTCCGGTGATAAAGCGATTTAACAGCGCCCTCGCTCCGGCGCATAATCTGGCCGACCTCCGCGTTCTGGAGTTGCTGCGAGAATTTCAAAGCCAACAGTTGTTGCCTCTCTTCGGGCAGTTTGCGATAGGCCCGGTTGAGCCGCTCCCGATCTGCCCGCGCGTCGATCTGTTTGTCCGCGTCGTCGTGGTGATGTGTCTCGCGCGGTTCGATATCGTCGAGGCTGACCAGAGGGTGTCGGCCATTGTCGCGATGAAAGTTAGCGACGACGTTGTGGGCGATTCGGTACAGCCAGGCCGTGAACGGCACCCCTCGATCATCGTACGAGCCGATATGCTTCAGCGCGCGCATAAACACCCGCGCAGTCAAGTCCTCGGTATCATCATGATTGCCCACGCGATAGTAAACATACCGGTAGATCGTCGCGACGTGTCGCTCATATAGCGTTCCGAACAGCGCCGCATCATCCCGGGCAGCCCGTGCCAGCGTCTTGTCCGCGCGCGGGTCTCCCATGCTGTTGGGCGAAGGGAAGGGCGAATCGCCCTGAGCGTCTAGCGTCATATTGAACACGTCCCCGGTCGCGGGGCTGCGTCATTCTATAATGCCTTTCAGTGATCTCGGTCGTCATCCCAACGTGGAACGGGGCGCGCCATCTCCCGGTCTGCTTGTCCGCGCTGCGCGCCCAAACGCTTCCGCCGCTCGAGGTCATCCTCGTTGACAACGCGTCCACGGACGGGACGCGCGAACTTGTGTCGGCGGATTTCCCGGAAGTGCGGCACATTTTGTTGCCGCGCAACCTTCTCTTCGCCGGCGCGTGCAACATCGGCTTCCGAGCCGCCTCCGGCGAAATGATCGCGTTGCTGAACAATGACACCGAGGCGGATTCACACTGGCTCGAACGGGTCCAGGCGGCATTTGACGCCCATCCCGATGCGGGCTTTGTCGCCAGCAAACTGCGTCTCTTTGATCAGCGCGACAAACTTCATTCGGCCGGGGATGGCTTTAGCGTTCGGGGCGTGCCCCAAAATCGCGGTGTCTGGCAGATTGACACCGGCCAATTCGACGACGAATACGTTTTCGGGGCCTGTGGCGCGGCATCAGTCTATCGCCGAACCATGCTGGACAAGGTCGGTCTGCTCGACGAGGAGTTCCAATTCTCGTGCGAGGATGTCGACTTGTCGTGGCGGGCCCAACTCGCGGGTTTCAGGTGCGCTTTCGCCCATGACGCCGTGGTTTATCACAAGCTCAGCGCGACCGGCGGCGGCGTGCTCAACAGCTACTATGACGGCCGCAACGCAATCTGGCTCCTGGCCAAGGATGTGCCTGGCGTTGTGCTGCGCGCCCATGCCGGCAGGATTCTGCGCGAGCAGTTTCGGATTACCCGCGACGCGTTGCGCGCGTGGCGCGGACAGGCTGCCCGCAACCGGTTGAAGGGGCAACTGGCCGGCCTGTTTGGAGTCCCCAGGATGCTCCGCCGGCGGCGGGCAGTCCAGCGCGGCAAGGTCATTTCTTCGGCGGATGTGCTGGCTTTGCTCAGCCCATAGCGGGCAGCGACAGAAGCCATAGTCGGAGGCGATATTCCCCGGCATAGCCGGAGGATATCGCCTCCGACTTTGGCGTTACGCATGATTCTCGGCCGCCATCTCCGATCACCCGACGACCCGTCACGGCGTTGGCGTGCCGATGGGCGCGAACGTTCGGCGCCACACAAATCGTCGCGCGACGCTGGGCGGGCTCAAATCCGCATACTGGCGCGCGCCCGTGACCGGGTTAACGGAGACCAGTTCCTTCACCTGAACCCACCATGCGAATGAACGCTCCTCCAGGCCGCTCAGAATGTCGCTGCTGATCTTGAGCGACGTTGCTTTCGTTTCGAAGATCGGGACGGTGATCGCGCCCGCGGGCTGAATCTGCACGACATACCATTCGCGCTCGCGCAGAATTCCCGCCGACAACCACAACAAGGAAATCGTGTCGGTCGTGCCAGTGATAATTTCGCCGTCGCGAGGCGCGATCAGGCTTGGCGCCGAATACCCGCCGCGCGGGGTCGGGGTTCGGGCGATCGCTGGCGTCGCCGTGTTGGCCGGCGTGGGTGTCGCAAAATTCAGGGTCAGCTTTTGGCCTATTGAGATGCTGCAGTCCTCGTCGAGTTTGTTCTGGGCGATGATCTGGCGCACTGTAATCGGGAAACGCTCGGCGATGATTCCGCACACATCGCCCGGGCGCACTTCGTAGACGAGTTGCGGGGGCAGCGTCGCAGTTGGGATGGCAACCTCTGTAGGCCGGGGCGTCTCGCCCGGGCGCAAAGTGGGGGAAGGCCCCGCGGTAGGGGTGGGCGCCGGAATGCGCAGGGACGCGCCTTCTACGATAAAGCATCCGCCGCCGAGCAGACTGATATCGTTATAGGCCGCCAGTTCCCGCACGGACAGGCTGAACTTCTCGGCGATGTCGCCGCACGTGTCGCCGAAGCGGACGACGTACGTGGCCCGAGGCGAGACTGTGGGCGTTGGCGGCACCGGCACCGGCGTCGGTGGCGTGGTCACTGTTGGCGCCGGTGTGTTGGTAGGCGCCCGAGTCGATGTGGCGGTCCGGGTTGGGGTGATGGTCGGCGCAATTCCGATGGCCCCCGGGTCGAGTTGGAGCACCGCGCGGGCGCCAAGCGCGAGCCCGCCGATGACGACGACAACCCCGATCACGCCCCAGGGCAGGCGGCGGATAACGCCGAGAATAAACCTGCGAAACGTCGGGCGGGGCGCGGTCAGCGCCGGCGCTGGGGCCGGACCTCCAACCCGCGGCGCGATGTCGACGATGACCGGCTCGGATTCATGGCCGCAGATCGGACAGATGGCCAGCTCCGCCGCCATCTTCGAACTGCACGAAGGGCATCGACGCGTGGTCTTGCCCGCGATCGTCTGCATGCGCTGTGTCAGGCGGACTTGACGCCGTTCAGACCCAGATTCGCCGCGTTGGCCTGCATGGCGGCAAGGACGATCCCAATGTGCTCGTCAAGCGGAACGCCGAGCGCCCGACTCGCCTCTTCGATCTCCTCCCGATGCACGCCCGCGGCAAAGCCCTTCTCCTTCCACTTCTTTTTGATGGACGAGAGTTGCACATCGGCGATATTTTTCGAGGGCCGCACGAACGCAACAGCCGCGACCAGGCCGGTCAATTCGTCGACGGCAACGAGAGTCTTATCCATGTCGGTCGTCGGATGGACGCCGGTCCGTTCCGTGGCGTGGGCCAGAATCCCCTGGAGAATCTCCTCGGGCCAACCGCGTTCGCGCAGGACCTGTACACCCATCACCGGATGGCACTCATCGCCGGTCAGAATCGGATAGCGCTGGTAGTCGAAGTCGTGGATCAGGCCAAGCAGCCCCCAGGTCTCGGGATCGCCGCCGTAGCGCGGCGCATACGCCCGCATGGCGGTCTCAACCGAGAGCATGTGGCGGATGAGCGCCGGGTCCGTCGTCCATTCAGTCACAAGCGCCCAGGCGGCAGCCCGGTCGTGGAAGTGTTCTTCTGCAGTCATGAAAGGCGAGTTTAGCATGCAGGCGACCACGGGCGCGCTATTCCATGCACCTGTGCGTGGGAGTTTCTCATCTCTGAAAGCGCACCCCACCTTCGAAGCCGGTGGGTTGCGCTTTCAGATGCGAGATCGAATAGACTGCTCGGATGGATCTCAATAATCCCATCGTCCAATTGTGCGCTGAGGGCACCCAGGCCGAAATTGACGGGCGAATCGACGACGCAAAAGCGCTGTTTGTTAGGGCTTGGGAATCTGCCCGTGACGACTTTGAGGCCTGCGTCGCAGCCCACTACGTTGCGCGCCGCCAGGACAACCCAGAAGAGACCTTGCGCTGGAACGAGGTGGCGCTCGCGCGCGCGAACGCCGCGGCCGATGATCGTGTCCAGCCGTTCTACCCCTCGCTGTACGTAAATCTGGGCCACGCCCATGAAATGCTGGGCAATCTGCCTGAGGCGAGGCGATTCTACAAAATGGCGGCGGAGCTGGGCCTGCGCCATCAGGAAGGCTGAAAGACGCGTGAGGGCTGGAACGCAAATCGCCAGTCCGTCTTCCACGAAATCGATTCCGAGAAAACACTCCCATCCGAAC
>JBDSIP010000046.1:0-12833 GCA_039917915.1 Thermoflexales bacterium | reverse complement strand
AAGCGAGTAATTGAACAGATGGGCGCCGGGGACCTCGACATCGTGATCGGCACGCATGGGCTGATCGCGGATCGAGCCCAGTTCAAGGATCTCGGCCTGCTTGTCATTGACGAGGAACAACGTTTTGGCTTGAGCGCGAAAGAGAAGCTCAAGCAGCTCAAGGTGGGTGTGGATGTGCTGACGATGACAGCCACCCCGATCCCCCGCACGTTGCACATGGGGCTCTCGGGCGTGCGCGAGATCAGCTTGATCGAGACGCCGCCGGCAGAGCGCCTGCCTATCATCAGCTACGTGGGCGCGTTCGAAGACGCCATCCTCCAGCAGGCGATCCAGCGCGAGCTCGATCGCGACGGCCAGGTCTTTGTCGTCCACAATCGGATTGCAACCCTGCCCCTGCTTGCCCAGAAGGTGCATCGGCTGGTGCCCGAGGCCTCCATCGCAATCGCCCACGGCCAGATGCATGACAAGGAATTGTCGCGGATCATGCAGACGTTCTCGGACGGCGGGACCAACATTCTGGTCTCGACCAACATCATCGAGAGCGGGCTGGACATCCCGAACGCGAACACGATCATCATCGACCGGGCCGACCACTTTGGGCTGGCCGAGCTGTATCAGTTGCGGGGACGGGTCGGGCGCAGCTCGACCCAGGCCTATGCCTATTTCTTCCATGACCGCAGGGCCAAGCTGACTGAGGATGCCAAGGACCGTCTGAACACGCTGCGTGAGGCGGCGGGGATCGGGGCGGGCTACATGATCGCGATGCGCGACCTCGAGTTGCGCGGGGCGGGCGATCTGCTCGGGCCAAAGCAGAGCGGGCACGTCAGCAGCGTCGGTCTGGATCTGTATACCCGGCTGCTCTCCCATGAGGTGGGCACCTTGCGGGCATTGCGCGACGGGACGCAGATCCCGGCCGAGCCGACCCGCCCGATGGTGATCGATCTGCCCCTGGCCGTCGAGCTACCCGAGAAGTATGTCGGCGACAACGCATTGCGAATGCAGCTCTACCGGCGAATGGCCAGCCTGGGCGACGAGGCGGCAGTGGTGGCATTCGAAGAGGAGTTGGTCGACCGCTTTGGCAAGCTGCCCGGGCCCGCGCTGAATCTGACGTACCAGGCCCGGCTCAAGATCGCCGCCGGTGCTTTTGGGGCACAGTCGATCACGACCGATGGCAACCGAATCACGATCCGGGCCGACGCAATCGAGAAGATCCCGCGGGTCAGGCTTGAGCGGTTGCTGGGCGAGGACGGCATCATCGGGCGGCGCCAGGTGACGTATTCACGGGGCGGCACGCCCGAGCAGTGGAAGGCTCGGCTGATGGAGGTGGCGCATGCGCTGGCGGGGATGGTCGGTCAGGTTTGATCAGGTGGGTCAGGTTTGATCAGGTGCGGTCAGGTGGGTGCAGGTCGGTAAGGTTGTCGAATGTAGCGGGAAGATCCGAGACCAATACAACGTGCAGGGGCGACAGCAGGTCGCCCCTGACTCTGGCTTGGCGCGATGCCGCATTGAGCCTGAAGTTTCTGCACCTCGGAGGTAGGCGCCCGAAACTCTATGCAGGCACAGTTCTTCGGCGCCAACCTCCGAGGTACAGGAACTTCGAATGGACCGCCTGCATCAACCTTGCAGGAGCGCGCCCGAATCTCGGGCAGGCATCAGCTCTGCGGCGCGCACCTGCGAGCGCCTCTTCGAATATTCAAGTTGGCTTCTGCCAGGAGGATGGGCCAACTTCGAGAGTGCCCTTGCCGGCTAAAGCCTAAGCCCCAACGTTCGACGCCCATACCTGACCAAACCTTACCCACCTGACCGAACCTGATCAGACTGGCCTAACGCCCTCGAGCGATGCGCAGCGCGATCGCCCGCCGCAGCGCACCGTAATGCTTTGCAAAGTAGCGCCGGCGGCTACGCCACTTGATCACTTCGGTTCGGGCGCTGGCCTGGCCGCTGCTGGCCCCGCCGTAGTGTGTAACGACAGCAGTAGGCACGCACCAGCGCTCCCAGCCAGCCTGGCGCATGCGCATCGCCCAATCGATTTCTTCGCAGTACATTTCGAAGCCCTCATCCAACAACCCCACTTGTTCGATCGCCTCGGCCCGGGCCAGCATGGCCGCCCCCAGGGGACTGCCTATGCGAAAGGGGGTGTTACGCTCCAGCCAGGCGAGGGGATAGCGGCCGTCCAGGCGCGTATCGCGAAAGCGGGCCAGGCGGGGCTGGGTTTCAATCAGGAGCTGGGCCAGGCCGGGGAACGCAAAAGCCCCCATCTGCAGACTGCCATCCGGGTTCTCCAGCTTTGGGCCGCACAAGCCGCAGCGCGGGGTCGCGGCCATGAAGTCGAGCAGGCTCTTGATCGCGCCTGGATGCACGCGCGTATCCGGGTTGAGCAACCAGACGTAGCGCGGGTGATCAGCCGCTGTGGCGTGCCCGCCAAATCCCAGGCGGCGCAAGGAGAGGTTGTTGCCCTTGACGAAGCCAATGTTGTCTTCCGATGCGATCAGCTCGACCTCGCCAAACTCGGCGCGCACCAGCGCTGGCGTACCGTCGCTCGAGGCGCTGTCAACGACGACGATTCGGCCCTGCAACCCGGATCCCTTCAGGTCGTCCAGGCAACTGCGCAGACACGTCCGCAGCAAATCGCGGACATTCCACGAGACGATAACGACCGCGAGATCCAGCATGGTCCGGGGTCAACTCGCGGCGACTGGCGCAAGATCGCGTGTCATTGTCAGGCGGTTGACCTTGCGGCCGTCGGCAGCGCCGACCCCAAACTCCCAGCGCGCTTCCGACATGGCCTGGCGAATAATGCGCAACCCAAGCCCACCCACCCGCAGCTCCTCAACCGATTTCGGCGGCGACGCCAGTGGCCCGTCGGGCACGATGAACGGGCGCCCCTCGTCGGTCAGGATGACCACAAAAGTCCTGGCTGGCTCCCAGGCGATCTCCATGTCAATCTCGCCAGGATTCCCGGCATAGGCGTGGTCGACGATGTTGGCGCACGCCTCGTCCACCGCCAGTTCGACCCGGTAGGCCTCAGCCTCGTTCATCCCCGCCTCACTCGCCGCTGCGCGCGCCTCCCGCGCAAAAACAACCAACTGGTTGTGGCGGGCGGGCAGGCTCAGGCGGCGGAGAATGATCATCGCGAGGCCGGTTCACGGGCGACCCGCCGCTCGCGGCGGCGGGCAATTTGCCTAGAGCGAATCCACCGCCTCGAGAATGTCGTCAAACACGGGAAAAAGGCTCTGAAAGCCGACCAGGGCGATCGTGTCGCGGATCTTATCGTTGGCCGCTGCAACTAGCACGCCACCGTTGTGCGCCTTGGCCTCCTTGAGCGCCGCAACCATGGCCCGCAAACCGGCGCTGCTCATATAGTCGAGCCCCGCAAAGTCCAGAACGATCTTGTGTCGGCCCTCCAACTGCAGGCCTTTCAGCGCGTTGTCAAATTCAGGCGCGGTTGCGCTGTCCATCCGGCCTGAGACCGTGACGATGTCGATCTTCTTCAGGGCTTTCACTTTGAGCTGCATCATGATCGGCGATTGTAGTCGAAGATGCCAGCGCGAGGGCGAACACCACCCAGAAGAGCATGACCGAGTTGTGGAAGTCGATGTTGAAGAAATAATGATCGACCATGCCCGTCATCAGCGCCCCGATCACCGCGCCGTGCGCCCCCAGCCAGATGGGGGCCAGCGTGTCATCTCGCAGAGCCGCCCGCATTGCGCGCGCGCCCACGGCAAAGAATCCGATCAACGTGACAACAAAAACGGCCAGACCCGCCAGACCCATCTGCTGAGCGATGAGCAGATACATATTCGAGACGCCGATATAAAGGTCCACGTCCGGCGTGTCGGTGAAGCCAACCCCGAAGATGGGGTATCGCTCAATCAGCCGAAAAGCGTCTTTGTATTCACCCACCCGCATCTGCGTGGCGAGATCGCGCGCGGCGAAACCATCGGCGAAATGGGCGATCAACTCGCGGGTCTGGGGGAGCGCAAGCGCAACCAGGAGCACCGCGGCGATCAGAGGCAGAATTCGGCGGTACTTGACGATTCCGATCAGCAACGCAACCAGCCCGAGCGCAATCATCGCTCCGCGCGACACGGTGAGCACCAATGCCAGACCGATCACTGCCAGGCAAATCAAGACAACCAGACGCGGCAGCGCCGGCCGCGCCGCAAATGCCTGCGGCAAAGCGATTGCGCCGGCGACCAGCAGGAATCCGCCAAACGCATTCGGATCGATCCACAGTCCGGTTGCGCGCTGCAGTTGAGCCGGGTCGTCCAGGACATAGCGCAGCACGCCTGAGCCCTCGGGATAGCCAAACGGGCGAAGGGCCGACAGGAGCCGCATGGCCGTGTCGTCGGGAATGATGTAAAGCGCGATCCCAATCAACGCGGCGAGCGCCCCAAACAACATGAGCGCGCGCACCGCCAAACGGCGCGCGCCTTGCGCCGCAAAGATGCCCGTCATGAAATAGACCGACATCAAGGTCAAAATGAGCTCGCCGAATCGGCGCAAGACCAGAGTTGTCAGCGGTCCATTCGGGATCCCGGCGATGAAGGCCGCGACCGAAACAAAGATCAGCGCCGCCAGAGGATAGCCCACGAGACCCGGAAACGCCGGACCCGCTGCTTTCACTCGCCGGCGGCCCCGCTCGACGACCCAGGCTGCCAAAAGCAGCAGCAAGGCCGCATCGACGACGGTGGGCTTGAAACCGATGGACACCGGGGACGCCACTCTCGGCAGCAGGGCGATGCCGACCACCAACAACCACAACGCGCGTTCGGGGGTGCGAGTCGCCCACAGTCCGCCCACCGCCAATGGGATCAGCGGCAGCACAAATAGCGGGTTGACCAGCACCGCGAGCGCGCCCGAGGCAAGTCCGACCGCCACGCAGACAAGCACCAGCGCAATGCGCTGCGCGCGCTCATTCGTTGGGAAGGTCAGGCCGCTTCGCATGGGTTGGTTCGGCTACAATCGGCGGGACTTGCGGATCATGATGACAATGCGACACCTATCGCGCCGCCTCGTGCCGATTCTCGGCGGGATTGTATCAGCGGCATTCGCGGCGATGACGGCGCTGCTGCCGGCCAACGCGCAGACACCACAGCCCCCGCCCACTCCCACCCGCTCTCCGACTGCCACACCGGTGGCGCCCATCGCGCGGATCGTCACACCGGTGCGCGGGCAGACCTTGAGCGCCAGCGTCACCGCCCAGGGCAGCGCCAATATGCCCGGATTCAGCCGCTACGAAATCGCCTTTGCCACCGAACCGGCCGCCAAAACCTGGCAGGTCTTTGGCGGCGGCATACAGCCGGTCGACAACGGCTTGCTGTCAACCTGGAACACGCGGGCGCTGGCCGCCGGAGAATATGCGCTGCGCTTGCAGGTTTTCAGCGCGGACGGCAAGAGCATCGAAACGCTGGTCCGCAATCTGAAAGTCGAGGGCGCGGCCGGAGTCGCAACGGCCGGGGCAACGCCTGGCGCAGCGTCCGGCACGCCCCGCCCCGCCACGGCGGCGACCCCTGGCGCCGTCGCCACGGCTGGGGCCATTGACGCAGCCGCCATCCCGCGCGCCTTTCTGCGTGGCGCGGAAATTGTGGGCCTGGCCTTTGCCGCCTTTCTCGGGTATCTGATCCTCAAAAAAGTCGTGGGCTTTGCCATCAGCCGCCTCTTTCGCCGGCCAATCGACTACGGGAAGTAAGCGATGCCGGAAGATTTACGCTGGCGGGTGATCGCCGGACTCGGCAATCCGGGTCGTCAATTCGCCAACAATCGGCACAACGTCGGTTTCCTCGCGGCCGATTACCTCGCGCGCGAGCACGGCCTGGCCTTCACCAAAATGATGAACCATGGCCTCGTCGCTCAGGGCCTGATCAAAGGCGCGCGGGTCGTCATTGTCAAGCCGCAAACGTTTATGAATGACAGTGGTCTGACCGTTGGACCCCTGTTGCGATTCTACAAATCGGCCCAAGCGGATTTGCTGGTGATTTACGACGAGCTCGACTTGCCATTCGGACAGATTCGGATGCGGCCGTCGGGCAGCGCGGGCGGGCACAATGGGATGAAGTCGATCATCCCACGGGTCGGGGGCCAGGATTTCCCGCGCATTCGGGTTGGCATCGGGCGCCCGCCCGGCCGCCAGGCGCCAAAGGATTACGTCCTGGACGACTTCGGGCGGGACGAAGTGCCTGTGCTTGACGACCTGTTTAAGCGGATCGATCAGGGCGTGCTGCGCTGGGTGACCGATGGGCTGGACCTGGCCATGAATCTGGTCAACCCGCGCGCATCGCAGGATCCGGGCAAGGCCGCGCCAAAAGCATAGGCATTGTGATGGGTTGACCTCGCAGGTCGGCGCTACAGGTCTTAACTATTTGGGCGTATCGGCGCTGCCCGCGAGATTACCTTCCGCCATTTCTTCGCCTACCTTGGCGCCAGCCACTTCCTCTCAAGTCGGTCGAGCGAACCATCCGCCCGCAATGCGCTGAGAATCGCATCGATCTCAGCCACCAGCCGCCCATCACTTCGCCGAGCCGCAAGAACGTAGGGCTGGGATTCGACGACCGCGATTACTTTACCTGACCCACGAACGGCATCGAGGTGAACCCAGGCGTTCCGGCCATCCACCATCGCTGCATCAGACTGCCCGCCAAGCACCGCCAGGGCAAGTCGATCATCATCCGCAAGGACCCGGCCCAGGCCCGGCACACGCCGCTCCCACAGCCGGGCAAGCCGATCCGCGTCCGAGCCCAACGCAACGCTCAACTGCTTGCCGGCAAGACAGGCTGGGATCAGTTCGCCGGCCCGGCACCCGTCCACCAGCCTCAGGCCAGCGTCGAAGTACGGCACGCTGAATGTCACATCCGCGGTTTGGGCTGGATCGGGACTGAGCGCCGACATGGAGACATCGACCCGATCCGTTCGCAACGCATCGTAGAGGCCGTCATAGCCAACAGGTTCGACCCACAGCGCCAATCCAAGCCGGCGCGATATTTCGCCGGCAAGATCGGCGTCAAGCCCTTGCCAGCCGTCCGACGTGAAATATGAAAAGCGATTGTCGCTTGGATCGATACCCACCCTTAGCCCGCCACGGGCGCGCATGAGTGACCAGCGCAGTTCGGACTCCGCCTCCGCACGCACGCGACCGTACACGAGGGCAAACCCCGTGACGATCGCAGTCGCCAGCCCAAGCAGAACCAGCGCCCGTCCGCGGTGGCCGGGCGTCATGGCAAGCCTTCCCTGCTAATGGATGTAGACCAGGGTGCCGACCGGTGCCCACCGGAAGAGCTGCCCGGAGAACGCCACCGGAAGGTTCACACACCCATGACTCATCGGGCGCCCGAAGTTGTTGTGCCAATAGGCGCCATGGATGCCATAGCCGCCGTAGAAGTACATCGTGTAGGGCACGTTTGGCAGGTTGTAGCCCGGTCCCCGCATCCGGGTGCTGACGTACTTCACGTAAACCCGGAAATTGCCACGCACTGTCGGCGTGCGCGGGAGACCGCTCGAAATCCGGGAGGACAGCACCACTCTCCCATTCTGCCAGGCATAGATCATCTGCTTGGATAGCACCACTTCAATCCACTTGGCAGGACGAGCGGCCGCGGTTGGATCTTGAATGGTGGTCTCATCAAAGTTGAATTCGCGGCTCTTTTTGAGCGAGTCGAGTTCTCTGTCGGTCTCAAAGTCCTTGAAACCCGGGGCATAGTCGATGGCGGAATCGGCGCTCGACGCATCATCGAAAAAAGGCGCATTCGCCGCGGGGTCAACACCCGTTTCGGCCAGCGCCGCCATGGGCGCAGCGCCGGCAAATGCCAGCGCAAGGGCCAGCGTGATTAATACGCGAAATATTGGCCGATCGTTTTTGGATGTCATGGGTCACCTTCCTGAAATACTTATTATGAGCGTAGTCCCAAATCGCGCAAGAGGCCATGTCGGCTTTAAAAACTTCTGCAAAGTCGCAGTTCCGGGCAAGCATCCAGAGCGGAGCGCGGCGGGCTGGGAGAGCCCGAAGGGCAATTTACGGAAGCACAATCCCCAGGCGAGGCCTGGGGATTGTGCTTCCGTAAGCGCGAGCTGGGGGCTAAATCGTCTCGCGATTCAGGAAGCACACCAAACCGTCGACGATTCCCCTGGCGACGGTGTCGGCTCGCTTGGTCAGCGTCGCGCGATCGAGATTCATAAAGCCGGTCTCAATAATCGCGGCCGGCGTCTGCGGCGCGATCTCGTAGAACGCATGATATTTCGTCATGTCAAACGTGATGGTATTGGCGTTGAATCGCAGGCCGGTGGCCGCGCCATAGCGGGCCCGAATGCACCCCACCAGACGGTCCTCGTCGACAGGGACTGAGCTATCCAGCACGCGGGCGGCCTTGAAACCTGTCGCCAGCTCGTTGATGTAGTCGCACGAATCGGCATGGATCGATAGCAACGCGCTGGCCGTGTAATTCTTGAGCCGTGAATCGAACTCGTCCAGAACATCCACGACATAGCCGCGGGTGCGCAATTGCGTGGCCACCCGGATCGCGTGATCGAAGTTGACCTCAGCCTCGGTCAACCCATCGGCGCAAATCGTGCCTGAGTCGTTGCCACGGTGGCCGCTGACAATCCCAATTCTCCTGGCTGCGGCAACCGTGGCGGCCGGGGACCGGGTGGGAATGGGCGCCAGAAGTGGAGCGCTTACCGGCACGGAGGTAAAACTCTGATAGGCCGCCAGTCCAAGCGCCACCACCGAAAACAACACAATAAAGACGACGAACGCCCTGCGCAACCCGGGCCCAACAGGCACAGAGGCCTCCGGCGCGTCGCCAACGCGGCGGGCGGCGCGATCGGCTTGCTCGCGCCCAGAGGCCTGGGAACGCCGGATGCTTTCGCGCTGGGTGCGCTTGTGGTTGTCGCGTCCTGAGTTCGACTTCATGCGAGGGGCCGATGATAGACCCTGAGCGGCGGATCCAGGACCCTGAATCCGGACGACCGATACATGCGCTGAGAAATGACGTTACTGCGCTGGGTGTTGAGGGTGATCCGCGTGGAACCCAGTTGGATGAGCTGGCCATTGATATCGGCCAACAGGGCATTGCCAACGCCCCTGCCCTGGGCGTCGGGATCCACCGCAATTCGATTAATGTGGCCGCCGCTCTCGCGCACAACGGCGGTCGCATACCCTACGAGCCGATCTCCATCCAGCGCCACCCGGGCAACCGACGCCATTGACAGTTCGCGGGCCAACATCGCGGGCGCATATCGCCACGGATCTCCAAAAGCACGCGCATCCACCACGGCCAATGTGTCACCATCGGCCGCGGACACCCCCCGAAAGCGCGTCCTTTCGACGGCCGGTGCGATCGGGTCGACCGCGCCTGCGGTCACCGGCTGTCGGGGCCGCGCGGGCGAACGCTCGAGGGTGATCACTTCGTCGGCGGCCCGATATCCTTCGTCGCGCAGATATGGATCGAGCCAACACGCCGAATCGCAAAGCAACCACAGGCTGTCCACGCCGCCGTCGCGCGCGACTTGGGAGGCTGCGCGCAACAACACGCGCAATCGCGGTCCCAATGGCGCGGCATCGACGGCGATCCATCGAATCCAGGCGGGGCCACCGGCGCGCGTGCGCCACGCAAGGGGACCGCCTGTGTCGACCGGCACAACCAGGACGCCTGCCCACCCGGCATCATCGTTGCCGGCAAATCGCAGCCCTGGCGCGCCAACCCACTGTTCAAGGGGCCAGTGGTCAAGTCGATCGAGCTGCCGGCCGGCCCGCTGACTTAGCGCGCGCACCAGGGACAATGCGCGATCCGGCGCAACCGCCTGAGTTTCGTCAGCCACCGGCGCGGTTCTTTTGCTCCGGCTCCGAGCGGCCCAGCGCGCCGCCAACGGACCCCAGAAACAACCCGACAAGCGGAAGGCCCAAACCACAGCAGGCCATCGTCACGGCAACCGTAACGCGCGGCAAGGCCGCCGCGTATTCTTCGATGCTGAATCCAGACTGCTGAATCAGCTGACTGGCTTGTTCGGCGCCATAGAAGGCCTCAAGCTGCGCCCGAAGCGATGAGGGGGTGGTCTGTTCCTGAAGGGCAGTCATGGCCGGAGGCGTGACCGGACCGAGCGTGACGACGAGAAACAGGGCGGAGAGCGCCATCGCAGCAACCACACCCGCGATCAGACCTGCCAGGCCGCCCGCGCGCTGGCCGGTGCGCCGGTCGGTGACCTCGGCCTCGCGGGCCGCATACCAACCCACCGTCGCAAAGCCGACCATCACCATCAGCGTTCCGAGGCAGTTCAAATCCGGCGAAGGCGTCCACTGCTGCGCGAGCACGGTGACGCCCAGGAGAATGCCGCCCACGAGACCAGCACGGGCTGCGACGCGCCCAAACGGCGCTGGAATGGGTTTCATGTTTTAGAACTCCTAACAGAACCCGTAATCCGAGACGGTGTCCCCCGGCTCCCTGGGGGATACCGTCTCGGAAACTGGTACTGTTGGCGCTTCTTAGCGATAGCTGAAAAGATCGTCGACGGCGTCCGCAAGCTGCTTCAGCGTTGCGACTTCGTGCACGGCATCGCACAAGGGCGCGTACTGGGCCATGTCGCTGTCGCCGGTGTTCCACATCCAGGGCGATTCCGGGTTCATCCACACGATCCGCCGCACGCGCAGCTTGAGCGCCTGCAGGACATCCACGCGCGGGTCATTGTAGTTGTTCCGCCCGTCGCCGACAATGATGAGCGATGTTCGCCGATCGACCGTGTCGAGAAAGTCGCGCGAAAACGTGTTCAAGCTATTGCCCAAATCGGTGTTGTAATGCCCGGGCGGAAGCGCTTCCAATACCCGAGGGACCGCGTCCTCCGGCCGATGCTCGACAAAGGTGAGGCTGATGTCGTGCAAGTCGCTGATGAAGGCAAACGAGCGGGTCCTGCTGACCTGATCCTGCATCTCATAGACCAGCCTGAGCATGAACTCCACGACGGGCCTCATCGATGTCGACACATCGACGATGACAACCAGGCGCGGTTTGAGATGGCGTTTTCGGTAGCGCAATTCGATCGGCACGCCGAGGTTGCGCATGTTGGCCCGCAGCGTTCCGCGGGTATCGAAGTTGCCGCGCTTGCCGCGCCGCAGCCGCAGCGCCGCGCGCGAGCGCAACCGGGCGACGAGCCGGCGAACGTGGGCACGCAGTTCATCCGCCTCGGCGTCGCTAAGGCGATTGAGCGGGCGGTCCATCAGCTCATCAACCTTTCGTCGGCGCTGGGTATCCTCGTCGCGCTGGTTGAGCATGGATTGGCCGACAAACCGCGAAACCTGCTCGCGCATGGCTTCAGCATTGCCCTGGACCGTCTCACGCACTTCGCGGCGCCCCTCGGCGTTCATGCCCTGTTCCTTGAGCTGCTTCATCAAAGCCTCAATCGCATCACGCAACTGCTCGACGGTCAGGTTCATCTCGCGCAGCATCCGATCGGTGAGCCACTTCTGCACCTGGGGGTTGGCCCGCTGGCCTTCGCGCATCCCCGCATTTTGGGCGGCCTCGCGGAGTTGCTCGCGCGAAGGGCGTTCGCCATTCGCAAGCATCTTCATGATCTCGCGAATGCGCTCGCGCAATTCCTCGAGCGCGTCCTGCAGCATCTTCTGCTCTTCTTCGCTCAAACCCTCAGGCGGCTGCATTTCAGGGCCATCCGAGCCGAAGTAACTCGGAAAGAGCTGGTCAAAGGACTTGACGTCGGCCGGCTCCTTGATCAGGGTCGCTTTGAGCGCATTCCGAAACAGGGCCTGGTCAATGACCCCGATGGCCTCGACTGCCCGGATCGAATCGGCGGACTCGGCGAGCGATACACGCACACCCGCCGAGCGCAGCGCGGCGACAAACTCAACGATGCGCTGGTCCATTTAGCGCGATCCTGTCTCTCGGCCGGCCCGTCCGCCGGTCAACGCCCGTCGTGCGCGCTGCAGATCGGACTCATGCTTGAGCACAACGCTGAGCGTGTCATTCAGGGTCTTCTCGTCCAAGTTGCGGGCATTGATCGAAATCAGAGCCTTGGCCCAATCGACGGTCTCGGCCACGCTTGGCGCCTTCTTGAGCTCGAGCTCGCGCAGGCGATGCACGACCTCCACAACTTGCCGCGCGACACTCGCCGACAGATCCGGTGCGCGCAGGCGGACGATTTGCAGCTCGGATTCGAGCGTTGGATAGTCCACATACAGGTAAAGCGCGCGGCGCTTGAGTGCCTCGCTGAGTTCACGTGTGTTGTTGCTGGTGAGAACCACCATCGGATGATGGCGGGCTTTGATTGTTCCCAACTCGGGCACGCTGACCTGAAAGTCGCTGAGGATTTCGAGCAGGAACGCCTCGAACTCGGCGTCGGCCCGGTCGATCTCATCGATCAACAGGACGACCGGCTTCTCGCTGGTCAGAGCCTGAAGCAGGGGCCGCGGGAGCAGGAAGCGCCGTGAGAAAAAGACGCTCTCCTCTGCCGCGATCCTGTCCGCGGCTTCGGCCAGCGTGCTGGCGCCGGCCATCACCTCGCCCAGTTTGTCACGCAAAAGCTGGGTGTACAGCATTTGCTTCGAGTATTCCCACTCGTAAAGCGCCTTGGCCTCGTCGAGGCCTTCATAACACTGCAGCCGGACGAGATTGCGGCCGGTTGCAGCGGCCCAAACTTTGGCGAGTTCGGTCTTGCCCACGCCGGCAGGACCCTCGGCAAGCACGGGTTTGCCCATGCGTTCGGCCAGGAAGACCACTGTCGAGATCTCGTCGGAGGAGATGTAGTCCTGCCGAAGCAGGCGATCGGTCACGTCTTGAACAGTTTGAAACACGCGCTTAGAACCCCCTGCCCTGCTCGGTTCACTTCGCGGTCCG
>JBDSIP010000045.1:0-3588 GCA_039917915.1 Thermoflexales bacterium | reverse complement strand
GCCCCACCTACTTGGATCTTGAGCCAAACGGCGGGACAAAGTTCGTCCCGCGCGTGACCGAAAGGGCGAAGTCGCCGATGACGCGGGCCATGTGTTCGCGCCCGGCGGTTTCATCAACCTCGGCCGGCAGGTCGGGAAAACCGCGCCCGGCGGTGTCGTCGATGGGGTGGGCGATCGTGAAGTGATTGGCCCCGTCGATCATCCAAAGATGCCGGTCGCCGCGCGCTCCGCCGATCGCCTCGTCAAAGGTCCGGCCGATCGGATCATGCGTGGCGGCGTCCTCCACCTGGTAGCGGGCGGCGTTGGCCGCGATCACGCCATCCCGGGTCCCGCCGATGAGCAGCAGCGGCATCGTGTCGCTGACCGTCAGCACCGTTCCGGCCGGGAAGCCCAGCATGGGGCTGGCCAGGGTGTGCCCGCCATACGAAAACGCCCCTCGCACGCCGGGGAAGTATCGGTTATCTGCGTTTTGCAGGACCACCGTCCCCCCGGCCGAATGCCCGCCCAGCACAACCGCATCCAGGTCGAGCGCGCCGGCCAGCGGCGACCGGGCCCAGGGCGCGTTTTCGTTCAGGGCGTTGAGGGCGTTCAGGATCGGCCCGAGGGCCAGGCTGCTCGGGCCGCTGCCGTAGGTGTCCGGCCTGACCTTATCCAGATCGATCCCGCTGGTCAGCCCGATCACGCCCGGGATGGTCTCGCCCACCCAGCCAAAGGTCGCCACCGCCAGCCCGCGCTCGGCCAGGGCAACGGCCAGCCAGTGATAGGCTTCCGGCCCGAGGTTGATCGCATTGAAAAACACGAGCACTGGGAAGGGCGCGCCGGCCTTGCGCGGGACGACGTTGTCCGACATGTGTTTGTCCTGGCTGCCCGACAGCTCGGCCGGGTAATAAATCTTGAGATGGATCGTGTCGTAGGGCGCTGTCGCGGCGTCGACCCGGGCGGCGGAGTAGAGCGAGCGGATCATGGGGCGACAAGGCGCTCGATCTGCGTGCCGGTCAGCGCGTATCGATACGCATGCTCGATGTCCGAGCCTTCGGGCAAGGGCGACATCCAGCAGCCCGGGGTGGAGATCACAAGTTCGTCACCCGCAAAGGGCCAGGGCGAGACGACAGACGCGCCATCACCCGGGCGGACCGTCACGGTAACGTCGTCGTTGACGCCCTGCGGCACGTTGAGGAAGGTCGCTTCGGACCGGGCCTCGGGGTGGGTGAGGTGAAAGTACAGCGCAAGCGTGTCGAAGAACTGGAGCAGCTTGTAGTTGTGAAACGCCCAGGCCTCGAGCGCGAGATGGGCCTCGCGCGGATCGGCGCTGATTCGTGCCTTGAGCCGCGCCTGGCGGGCGAGCTCGCCATCCAGCATTGTCATCGCCGCAGGTTTGACCTCGGCCGGGACGGTGTTGATGTTGATCCGGTCGGACAGCCCGTAGCGCCCGTTCCACAGCCCCCACGTATGCATCGACGAGATCAGCCCGGCGACGGGGTTGAAGCGCTCGTTGAACTCGGGCGAGCGCGCGCCGGAAGCGATCAGGGCCGCCATCGGAGTCTGGGCGAGGTGCCAGGGCAGGCCGGTCTTGGGGTCGCGCCCAGGCTTGGCGTCGATGGCCTCCCAGCCCTCGTCGTGGTGGGCGACGATGAAGACCATCGCCTCGCCCGGCTCGAGTGGGGCGAAACGAGCGTTGCCAAAGGCCAAGGCCAATTGCCCGCTCGTGCGGGCGTGGTCGGTCTGGCGGATGATGAAGTGCGGGCGCCCGGGCGCGGCGGTTTGGACGATCATTCGAACCTCCGGAGTTCAGCGGGCTTTGAGCCTTCCCCGATTTAGTGGAATTGTAGAACACCTCGAGGTGGCCGCCGGGGCCGAGGCGCGCGAGAAGGCCCTCGGGCTGATTGGCCCGAAGCGGATCGGGGTGGATGCGACATGCTGTGACGGGCGAAAAAACGACCTTACTAAACTAGTTGACATTCCTGCGTTTTGTGGTATAGATTGACTCAATTCGGCGCCGGCCCTCCAGCATCTACGATCTGGGGCGCGGCGCTCTTTCGTGCAGGGAGGTGGTTTATCGCCAGTTTAGTAAAACCTAACCCCATGTGCGCCATTGATATATGAGCAAAGCTACCACGAGGTGGCGCGGTCCGCAAGGTGAGCCTCGTCTCGTGCAGCTTCTCAGTTCCGTCTGGCCGCAAGGCCAGCATGTGTTCGAGAAACAAAAGAGGAAAGAGGAAATGAACAAGAAGATTGCCCTTGGATCGCTGTTGCTCGTAAGCAGCTTGATCCTGTCGGCTTGCGGCGCTGCCGCGACGCCGACCGCCGTCCCCCCCAAGCCGACCGACATCCCCAAGCCGGCCGCGACCACGGCCCCCGCGGTGCCTCCGACCGCCGCTCCCGCGCCGACTGCCGTGCCCCCGACTGCCGTGCCCCCGACCGCCACGCCGAAGCCCGTTGAGGTGACCTTCTGGCATGCGTATGGCACCGGCAGCGCCGAGGAAGTTGCGATGGGCGAACTGGTCAAGACTGCCGCCGCGTCGCCCGATCTCGCCGGGATCAAAATCAACGTGTTGCAGATCCCGTTCAACGATGTCTTCAACAAGTACCGCACCGACGTCGCCGCCGGCGGCGGCCCGGCCATGTTCATTGCCCCGAACGACAGCCTGGGCGATGACGCCCGCGGCAAGCTGATCGCCGACATCACCGATCTGGCCAAGGGCAAGCTCGACGGCTATACCAAGCTCGCCATTGAGGGCATGAGCCTCGACGGCAAGCTGTATGGCATCCCCGAGACCGCCAAGGCCGTGGCGATGTTCTACAACAAGGACCTGGTCAAGGAAGTGCCGAAGACCACCGATGACTTCCTCAAGGCCGTGCAGGGCGGGGCGAAGCTCAGCCTGTCGCTCGGCTGCTATCACCAGTGGGGCTTCTACAACGGCTTCGGCGCCAAGGTCTTCGATGACAAGGCCGCCTTTGTCAACACCCCCGATAACCAGGCCAATCTGTCCGCCGCCTACAAGTTCCTGAATGATTGGTGGGCGCTCGCCAAGAAGGCTGGCATTCCCAAGACCGATGGCGACGCCGCCGCCCCCTTCAAGGAAGGCAAGATCGGCGCGACGACCAACGGCAACTGGGCGTTGGGTGACTATCAGAAGGCGCTCGGCGACAAGCTCGGCATCGCCGCCCTGCCCGCCGGCCCGAAGGGCCCGTCCACCCCGCTGCTCGGCATCGATGGCTTCTACTTCAATCCAAACAACAAAGCCGACACCGCCCAGGCGGCGCTGAAGGTTGCGCTGTTCCTGACCAACGCCGCCAGCCAGAAGTTCATGGCTGAGAAGGCCGGCCACGTGCCCGTCCGCACCGGCGTGACTTACAACAACCCCGGCGTCAAGGCGTTCGAAGACGTGCTGGCCGTCAGCATGGTCCGCCCGCAGGCCGTCAGCATGGGCAAGTACTGGGGCAACTTCTGCGGCGATGGCGACATGTTCGACAAGGGCGTCGCCCCTGCCGAGTTTGTGAAGAAGGCCTTCGAAGGCGCCGTTAAGTAAGTTTATTGTTGGGTGGCCGCCCCACCGGGGCCGCCCGATCCGTCTTTCAAGTCGAGCG